>CAZPOZ010000198.1:0-5989 GCA_964588235.1 uncultured Planctomycetales bacterium | reverse complement strand
CGCTGCTGCTGCTGCTCTCCCACGGCAGCGGACGGGCGGCGCGGATGGAGTCGGCCGTGGCGCGGCGCGAGGTGGGCCTGTCCGCGCCGCTCCTCGTGGTCCAGGGCAACGTGGCGCAGTCGCTCAAGCACGCCCTGGGGCCCGAGGCCGCCAACCTCGTGTTCAACCGCCACACGACGATCACCGAGGTGGGCCTGGCGGCCGCCGCGGAGGCGCGCACGCGCGTCAGCGGCGTGCTCTGGCCCGAGACGATGGTCCCCTGGCCCTTCCTGTCCCCGGCCCTGGGCCGGCGCTTCCCCGCGGCCTGGCGCAACCAGGAGGTGATCGTCTCCCGTCTGCGCCTGACGATCCCCAACGCCGCGCCCGGCGCGCGCGCGCCGGTGTTCTTCGTGGGCGCGATCCACCACGAGACGTCGGACCCCGCCGAGGTCCACGAGACGCTGGGGGACTACCCCGACTACGACAGCCTGATCGCCATCGACCCGCGCCTGGGCCCCCGGAGCCCCGACGACCCGGCGCCCCCGCCCGCGGAGGGCGAGGCGCCTCCGGCCTGGCTCCTGGGCCGGCACGACAAGGTCGTGCGCGTGCCCGGCGGGGAGTACACGCCCCTGGGCGAGCTGCTCCCCCCGCTGCGCGCGTTCCGCGACGCCCTGAGCGAGGTGCCCGAGATCGCGCGCGGGGCCGACGAGCAGCGGCCGTTCCACCTGGGCGAGTGGTCGGTGAGCGACCCGGGCGGCAAGGTGACCACGCGGCCCATCCTGGCGGGCACGGTGATCTGCTTCGAGATCGCCTTCCCGGCCCGCTGCCGGGCTTGGCGGCGCGCGGGCGCCCACGCCCTGTTCAACGCCGCCAACTACGGCTGGTTCGGGCCCTCCGGCTTCCGGGCCCAGATCCGCGCCGTGGCCGCGCTGCGCGCCGCCGAGCTGGGGCAGACCGTGGTCATGGCCGGCAACACGGGCCCGAGCGTGCTCTTCGACCCCGTGGGGCGCGCGTACGGGCGCTTCGAGCCCGTGTCCCTGGACGAGCGGGGGCAGCTCGCGCCGGCGCCCGAGGGAGCAGCCCTACCCGCGGACGCGCCTCCCGGGGACGACCGGACGACCTTTCGTACCGGGTACGTGCTCGACCACGTGGTGGCCGACCCGGAGCCGACGCTCTACGCCGCGTGGGGCGACTGGCCCTGGTTCCTCCTGGCCGCGCTCGCCGCGCTCGCGGCCCTGGCGCCGCGGGGCCGGCGCCGGGGGCCCGCGGCCCCGGACGCGGCGACGTAGGCATCCGTTCGCCCGCCGCGGCCTCCGCGGGCGGCGCCGCCGGGGGCCTCGGCCCCCCGTTCCGAGGGGGGACACGGCGAAAAGCGTTGACTCGCCCTCCGGCTTTTGACATAACCCCCGGCGCTCGCGGCACCTCCCGCCTTCGGCAGGGGGCGGAGGCGCCCGGACGCGAGCACCCCGCCCTGCGGACGGCCGTCCGACGCGCGGGGTCGGCATGGTTGGGGCCGACGACGCCGGAAGGTCGCCGCCGTCCCCTGGGCCGCCTCGAGCCCCAGGAGCCTGAGATGAGCAACGTCGCCAAGTTTCTGATCGTCCTCAACCTGATCCTCGCCGGGGTGTTCGTGGGCAGCGCCGCGAACTACCTGGGCCAGAAGGACTACGTCCAGAGCGACCTCGAGGGGCAGGTCAGCCGCCTGAAGACCGACCTCGCCACGGCCAAGACCACGGCCAACGAGCTCGACAAGCGCAACCGCGAGCTCAGCGCCGACAACACCAAGCTGTCCAACGACAAGCAGGCAGCCGACGCCAAGGCGACCCAGCTGGCGTCGGAGAACGCGACGCTCAACAAGCTGATCGTCTCGCAGGGCCAGGACCTCTCGCAGGCCGTCCAGGGCCTCAACCAGCTCAACGGCACGCTGCAGACGCTGCAGGGGCAGAACCAGACGCTGACCAGCGAGCGCGACGCGCTCAAGCAGAGCCGTGACTCCGAGCACGAGGCTCGCGTGAAGGCCGAGGCCGGCCTGGCCGCGGCCCAGCAGCAGCTCAGCGACGAGACCAGCGCGAAGAAGGACGCCATGGCGATGGTGGCCGACACGAACCGCAAGAACCAGGACCTGGCCGCCCAGCTCGAGTTCTGGCGCACGAAGTTCCCGAACGTGGACAGCGGCGCGGCCCAGCCGGCCATCCCCCCCGCGAAGGTCCTGGCCGCCGACGACCGCATGGACATCGTGGTGATCTCGGTGGGCGAGACCTCCGGCGTGCAGCGCGGCTTCGAGTACACGGTCAGCCGCGGCAGCAAGTTCGTGGCGAAGATCAAGATCACCGACGTGCAGGCCGACAAGGCCACGGGCATGGTGGTCAAGGGCCTCAAGCAGATGCCGGTGCAGGCCGGCGACGCGGTCACCAACGGCTGAGCGCCCCCCCGCCCTCCTTCGGAGAATCCGCCATGGCCCGCGACGTGTACGAGACGAGCGATTCGACCGAGATGGTCGAGCGCAAGGACGGCCTGGCCACCGGGCTGGTCGTGTTGACCACGCTGGCGCTGATCGGGGCGATCGTCCTGGTCCAGCAGGCCATGAAGAAGCACTACAACACGGGCTTCTTCGGCAAGTCGAAGGACGGGAAGCCCGTGCTCGAGGCGGGCGACCTGAAGTAGCCCGGTCCGCAACGCGCTGAATCTGGGCGCCCCGTACCCGGGCGCCCTGAGCCCGGATGCGAGGGGCGGCGTGCGTGCGGCGGCTCCCGTCCGTCGGGGTTACGCACCCTCGCCTTCGACCCGCCCGGCAGCAGCTCCTGAGGCGTCCGACCCCTGGTCGGGCGCCTCGTTCGCTTGAAGGGGGGCGCCGCCGGCGAGGTGGGGGAGCGGAGGGTGGGACGGGAGCGACGGGCGGGGGGGCGTCCGGTCCGTCCCGGGACGCGGCGAGAGGGCTGGCGCGCTTCGGGGGTGGACGCCCGTGCACGCGGGCGTAGCCTCTGCGCGCCGACGCTCCGCCGGGTCCCTGCGCGACCCGCAGGTCGCCGTCGGCGCGGGGGGCCCCGGACGCGCCGGCCGCCCAGGCCGGCGTCCCTCCAGGGGTGTACCTTCCGCGCCCACGGGCCCTCCGGCTTGGCGCCCCTCCCGGGGGCCGGGCGCGGGAGCCTCCGGCGCGGCGGGCGGGCGCTGCCGTTCCGGTCGCGGCCGCGCGCCCCGCCAGGCCCGCGGGCGCGGCGCCGTCCGCTGGAGACTCCGACCCCATGGCCAAGCTGCTCGACTGGCTGATCGGCAAGTTCTCCATCGACATGGGGATCGACCTGGGCACGGCCAACACCCTGGTCTGCGTGCAGGGGCGCGGGATCATCCTCAACGAGCCCAGCGTCGTGGCCGTGAAGAAGGGCACCAACAAGGTGCTGCTGGACGGGCGCGCGGTGGGCGACACGGCCAAGGAGATGCTGGGCAAGACGCCGGGCAACATCGTGGCGATCCGCCCCCTCAAGGACGGCGTGATCGCCGACTTCGAGATCACCGAGGCGATGCTGCGCTACTTCATCTACAAGGTCCACGAGCGCACCTGGGCCGTCCATCCGCGGGTGGTCATCGCCATCCCCTACGGCATCACGCCCGTGGAGAAGCGGGCGGTGATCAACAGCGCGGTGCGCGCCGGCGCCCGCAAGGTCTACCTGATCGAGGAGCCCATGGCCGCGGGCATCGGCGTGGGCCTGCCGATCACCGAGCCCCAGGCCTCGATGATCGTGGACATCGGCGGCGGCACGACCGAGGTGGCCGTGATCTCGCTGGCCGGCATCGTGACGGCGCAGTCGGTGCGCATCGCGGGGGACGAGATGGACGAGGCCATCGTCAACCACATGCGGAACACCTACGGCCTGCTGGTGGGCGAGCAGACGGCCGAGAAGATCAAGATCGGCATCGGCAGCGCGTACCCGCTCAAGCGCGAGATGACGATGGACGTCAAGGGGCGCGACCTCAAGCAGGGCCTGCCGCGCAAGGTGGTGGTGACGAGCGAGGAGATCCGCGAGGCCCTCCAGGAGCCGGTGCGCGGCATCGTGGAGACGGTCAAGAGCACGCTGGAGGCCACGCCGCCGGAGCTGGCCGCCGACCTCGTGGACAGCGGCGTGGTGATGGCCGGGGGCGGGTCGCTGCTGCGCGGGCTCGACCGCGTGATCGCCGAGGAGATCAACCTGCCCGTGCGCGTGGCCGAGGATCCCCTCACGGCCGTGGCCCGCGGCACGGGCATCTTCCTCGAGAAGATCCGCGACCTGAAGGTCGCCTTGGACCAGGCGGAGGAGTAGGACGCCCCGCAGGCGGCGCCGCCCGCGCTCCCGCGCCTTCGGGCACGGCGGGCTTGCGCCGGCCCGCCCCGGGTCTACAATCCGAGGCGCCTACCATCCCTGGGGGGGCATGGGCCGAGGCCCCCCTACCCGTACCCCTCGTCCATTCCCCGCCTCGCCCCCTCCCTCGACCCGTCCCCGGACCCCTGTCCCGAGGACGGAAGCCGGGTCCGATGCGCCTGCGCAAGCGTCACGCCTGGGGCGCCGCCCTGATCGCGCTCTTCGCGCTGCCGGTGCTCCGTCCCCAGGGCCTGCCGGCCCTGGAGGATCCGGTCGGCGGCTCCTTCGCCTGGCTGGCCGGTCTCACGCCCCTCAATCCGCGCCTGTGGCAGCGCGACGCGGGCCGTCAGGGGGACGATCCCCGGGTGCGGGAGCTCGAGCGCGCGCTGGCCGAGGTCACCGAGGCCCAGTTCAACGCCGAGACGCGCGCGCTGGACGTGGCCCACCTGCTGGAGACCCTCGAGCTCGACCGCCTGCCCGTGGCCCGCTGGGCCCGCGTGCTGCGCTCGAGCGACCCGTCGCCTTCCCGGCGCAGCCTGCTGATCGACCGTGGCGCCGACGACGGCCTGGCGGAGGGCTTCCCCGTGGTCAGCGGCGGCACCCTGCTCGGCCGCGTGCAGGTGGTGCGCGGGCGGTCCGCCCTCGTGCGCCTGATCACCGACCCCCAGGCCCGCCTGGAGGTGGCCGTGCGCACGGAGGCAGGCCGTCGCGTGACCGGCTTCCTCCGGCGCCGGGGGCCGGGGACGGGGCCCGACGACCTCGACGTCGAGGGCCTGCGCCTGCTCACCGGTGTCGGTGCCCTCCGGGAGCATGCTCCGGTCTTCACCTCGAACGCCGACCCCCTGGTCCCCTCCGGCCTGCTCGTGGGCTACGTCAGCCGGGTGACCGACCCGGAGGGCGACGGGTTCCCCTCGGTGACGGTGGAGGCGGCGCTGGATCTGTCGCGCACGACCGAGGTGCTGGTGCTCCTGCCCCGCGACGAGCGCTGACGGGCGGCACGGGGCGGCTGCGCGCGGCTGCGCGCGCCGGCCGTGCGGTTGGCCTGGCGGATCGGAGGAGGTCGCGATGGGCTGGGCGGTGCTGGTGGGCTGGGTGACCCTGGCCACCCTGCTCCCCGACCTGCTGTCCGGCGGGCTCCTGGGCCTGCTGCCCTCCGGCCTCGCCTTGCCGCGCCATCCCCCCGACCTGTGGGTGGCCTTCGTGGTCTACGTGGCCTGCCGCGGGCGCGGCTACGCGGCCGTGGGCTGGGGGATCGTGCTCGGCCTCCTGCGCGACGCCCACTCGCTCGACCCGCTGGGCACGCACGGCTTCGTGCTCGGCCTCGTGGGCCTGCTGCTGTGCGAGGGGCGGGCCGACCGCGGGCGCGTGGCTGGGCTGGCCCGGGCGGGCGCGACCTTCCTGGGCTCGCTGGTGGCTTCCTGGGCCTACCTGCTGCGCAACCTGCCCCTGGGGGGCGGGCTCGCGGCCTCCAGCCTGCTGGCCGCCTTCCCCACCGCCCTGTGGACCACGCTGGCGGCCCTGCCGCTCTACCTGAGCGTGGACCGCTTCGCCGCCCTGGACGACCTCGTCGGGAGGCGCCGTGGCCTTCCGACGTAGGCTCCTGCTGCTGTTCCTCGTCGCGGCGGGCGGCTCCGCGCTCGTCTGGCTGCGCGTCGCGCAGCTGCAGCTGCTCGAGG
>CAZPOZ010000197.1:0-6019 GCA_964588235.1 uncultured Planctomycetales bacterium | reverse complement strand
CCGCGTAGGTCGTGAAGCGGGGGAACAGCACTATCGGCACCCGCTCACCGGCCTTGCTCGCAGCCCTCCTTCGCGGACGTCGGCTCGCGCGGCGCCCGAGCGCGCCGCGCACGCCCCCCGGCTCAGCTCTCCCGCCGCTCCAGGAACCCCACCGCCCAGGTCGTCACCGCCGGGTTCGTGCCCGCCAGCACCAGCTTCGCCCTGAACCAGCGCTTGGTGATCGTCGGCGAGTACTGCGCCTCCGTGCTCGCCCCCGGGTCGCCCCCCGAGCCGTTCGTGCACTGCGTCCAGTTGTCCTGATCCGTGCTCTCCTCGAACGAGATCGCGTACGTCGGCGACGTGCCCGTCATCGGGCCCCGCCACACGTTCACGATCGCCTTCTCGAACTCCGTCACGTCCATCCCCACCGTCACGAAGGTCGTCGCGCCCACGAACGTCGAGTAGCGCGGGATCAGCACCAACGGGACCAGCTCGCCGGCCATCGCAGCCTCCTCCCCCGGACGAGCCTGAGGCCCATCGCCCCGACCCCCGGAGTCGTCTCGCCCACGCTCGGCGCGGGTGGGCTTGCGCGAGAGGACGCGCGTTCGCCACGCGCGCCCTCCACCTACTACGGTCACGAGCCCGAGGGGGGTGTTACAGGGCCACGCCCAAGCCGCCGATCGGCCCGGCACAGGCGCGTGCGCACCGCCTGTGAGCTGAGCCCGAGCTTGGCAGCCAGCTCGGCCACGACGTAGCCCCGCGCCCTCAGGGCGAGCAGCCAGCGGTCGCGCAGGGGCCCCGGAGGCGGGGGCGAGTCGAGGGCGCACGCCTCTGCGTCCGCTCGCAGCCCATCGGCGAGCGCCCGCCGCGCCCGGGCCCAGACCACACGAGGCGAGACGCCCAACACGTGGGCACACTGCCCTACGGAGCGCGTCCAGCACAGGAGTCGGACCGCCTCCTGGACGTCCGGGGCCAGACCGCCGAGCCGATGCAAGTCTCGCTCCTCCTCCTCGCCCGGAACGACCCGGCCGCCTTCGCGGCCCGCCTCCACGCCATCCGCGCTCCGCCGAACGACGGCGGGAGCCACCCGCTCCCACAACTGCCGTCGGCGCCGCTCCCTCCTGGACACGATGCTGGCCCGGCGCAGGACCTGGTGCATCGCGTCTTCCTCGCCTGCCGCCGATCCTCCAGCAGCGGCCCGCTCGAGACGCCCCAGCAGCACGTCGCTGGCCACGTCTTCCCAGTCCACCCAGCCCGCGCCCAGGCTCCGCGCAGCCCGTGCCGCCGCCCGACGCACCTCCCCGAGCTCCTGCATGCCCAGCACGTGGCTCGGATCGCCCGTAGCGCCGCGCGCGCGCGCGCTGCAACATCCGCACCCATTGCCCTCACCAGATTCCTCTTCGACACGGCCCGTCCTCCCGGCCCTGCACCTCGGGCGCCCCAGCGCGCCCCGCCCCCTCGTAGCACGGTCCCAAGGTGCGCCGCAAGGGGGCTTGCGGGATGAACCCGGAGCGGCCGTGCCGCCCCGGCCAACCGCGCCCGCGGCCCTACGCGGGGGCCCGCTCAAGCGTCGCCCCACGCGCCTTCACTTCGGGGCTTCGACCCGGTCGTAGCGGACCTGGGCGCTCAGGCACAGGACGCCGAGCGCCGTGCTGGCGACCCGGCCTCCCTCAGCGCCCCAGGGTCCCACCGGATCCCAGGAGCCCAGCGACGAGCAGGCATCGCCGTCCCGGCGCTGCCCCTCCAGGAGCGCGTGGGTGACGGCCTCCGACCAGGCGCGCCAAGCGGGCTCGGCCGCATGGCCCAGCGCCAGCGAGGTGAACACCCAGCGCAGCAGGAAGACGCCCTCGCCTTTCGGGCGCCAACGCGGCAGCGGCACGCACAGCGCGTCGAGCGCGCCCCGGAGCTCGGTGCCGGGGCCGGTCTCCTCGCCTCCGAGCACACGAAACAGCGTGGCCACGCCCGCGGCGTCGCCCGGGTCCACGCCGGCGCGACGCCGGACCCAGGCCCGCGCCCTCTCCAACGTCTCAGGATCGGCCCCGAACGAGCGCGGCTGCCCCCGGCGCTCGTCGTCGCTGCTCAGGAACTCGGCGCTGACGAGCGCCAGCGCCCCCCAGCCCACCAGCGCCGCGGGCACCTCGGCGTCGCGCTGCTCGGAGAGCCACCCGTCGCGCGACGCCCGCAGGAACCCGAGCGCCTTGGCGGCGGAGTCCTTCAGGGTCGCGCTCCCGATCATCCCGAAGGCCTCGACGGCGGCCAGCGCCGCGACGCCGTGCATCGCCAGGCCCAGCCGGCCCTCTCCGTCGCCGAAGCGCCCATCCGCCCGCTGGGAACGCTTCAGCCAGGCCAGGGCCCGCCGCACCGTCGGAACGAACTCGTCGGGGCCGTCGTCGGTGTAGCCGGCTCCCAGGAAGGCGCTCAAGGCCAACGCCGAGACGACGAGGTCGTGGGACGCCGCGCCGGCGCCCTCCGAGGACGCGCCGGCCCTACGCTCGCCGCGGCACCACGCCCCGAACCCCGCCGCGCTCCAGCCTCCTTCGCTCGTCTGGTGCGCCGCGAGCCAGCGCAGCGCGTCGGTCGTGGCCGCCTCGCGCCGCTTCGTGAGCTCGCTCACGCGATGTCGGGGCGCGCCGGGGGAGGGCTCGTCGGCGGCGGCTCGAACGGACCCGACCGAGGCGAGCACGACCACCGCGCAGAGGCCCAAGGTCGTGCGCAGCGCGCTCCAAAGCACGGCAGGGTCTCCCGGGGCCGGGACCCTACCACGCCTCCGGCGCCCCCCTCCTCACACGAAGGCCAACGGCAGCGCGAACAGCAGGGTCAGCCCCGCCGCCGCCAGGAGCAGCCGGCGGGCGCGCCGCCGCAGCGCCGCGGCCAGGTCGGCCTCCGTCACGGGCTCCTCGCCTGCGTCCAGGTTGCGCCGACCGCGCAACGCGAGCACCACTCAGGTCTTCGCCCGCGCCTGGAGCAGCGAGAGCGCGCCGACGAAGAAGGAAGCCACCGCGGCCGCGCGCAGCGGCAGGCCCGCCCGCAGCACCAACGCCGCCGCCCCCAGCGCCACCCCCGCCCCGAGGAACGTCGCGGCGCCCACGCGCCGAAGCCGGGTCTGGCGCGGCCCCAGGTTGAGCACGCAGGCTTCGGGCCCCCCGATCACGACGAGGCTCCCAACCCGCGCCCCGCCGAGGGACCGGGGTCGTGGGCACGCAGGAAGTCGAAGGAGTAGATCCCGGTGGCGTGCCCGTCGGAGAGGCCCAGGCGCAGCGCGTAGGCCCCCACCCCCTCCGCGCCCGTCAGCCGTACGCCCTCCACCTGCTGCCAGGTGGGCGGGGGCACCTGCCCGGGGCCGTGCCCGCGGCAGCCCGCGCAGGGGCACACGAAGCGCAGGAAGGCCCCGTCGTAGCGGCTGGTGACGCCGTCGTCCCAGTCGATCTCGAGGAGGTTGCGCCCGAGGTCCAGGCGGATCCCGGTGGGGTTGGCGGTGGTGCTCACCCCCCGAGCATGACCGTCGGCGAGCCTAGAGCAAGGCTGGTGCGCCGCCTCAGCGCCGCTCCAGCGCCGCCCTGAGCGACAGCAGGTCCCGGATCGGGTCGCTGCACGCGCCGTCGGCGCCGCAGAGCACCGCGAAGGCGCCGCCAGGGCCGGTGGGGTCGGCGCGCAGCACCCAGAGGTCGGGATCCCGGACGGCCACCGCCCGCGCGGCCTCGAGCAGCGCGCGCCCCACCGGGTCGTCCGGCGCGGTCCGCACCGTCAGCTTGCGCGGCCGCGCCAGGGCTTCCTCCACGGCCAGCAGCAGCCCCCCCACGTAGCGCCAGTGGCTCTCGAGGAACGCGGGCTCGTCCAGCGCCGCCACGGCCCGCAGCCCCGCCGAGCGCAGGGCCGGAGACTCGACGAGCACCGCCGTGGCGAGCAGGAAGCGCGCCGCGGCGGCGTTGCCCTCCAGCGAGCGCGAAGGCGGCAGCAGCGGTCCCGCCGTGCTCGGCCCCGGCTCGACGTCCAGGAACCCGCCGCCGGCCGCGCTCAGGCCGCGCACGAGCGCCTCCGCCAGCCGCCCGGCCGCCTCCCGCCAGCGCGGCTCACCCGTCTCCCGCGCCAGGGCGGTCAGCGCCCGGCCCATCTCGGCCTGGTCCGCCAGCAGGCAGCCGGCGCCCGCCCCCGGCCGCCGCAGGAGGCCCTCCGGCGTCCCGAACCGGGACAGCACGGCCTGAGCGGCCCGCTCGGCACGCGCCAGCGCGCCCGCCCCCCCGCCGGCGCCGGCGAAGGCCACGTGCGCGCGGATCGCGTGCCCGTTCTCGCGGGGGTACACGCTGCGATCCACGCGCGGGATCCCCCGGCGGCGCCGCTCGGCGTCGGGCTGCGCGTAGTAGTCCAGGGCCTCGCGCCCGCCCACCTCGGCGTCCTGCGAGGCGAAGAAGGTCCCGTCGGGCGCGTCGTGGAAGCGCGCGAACCAGGCGGCCAGCAGCGCAGCCTGCTCCCGCCAGCGCGGGTCGCCCGTGAGGCGAACCGCCAGGGAGGCCGCCTCGAGCGCGCCCGCGTTCGCGTCCACCAGCTTCTCGACGTGCGGCCGGTCCCAGCCGGGCCCCACCGCGTACTGGAACAGCCCGCCCCAGACGCGGTCCAGCAACGCCTCCTGCGCCCCGAGGGCGGCCAGCGCGCGCCGCCGCGGCTCGGACTCCCCCGGGTCCGTGCGCGCGCGCCGCAGGCCCCACTCGATGGGCTCGGCCAACGGGAGCTTCTGGCCCCGCCCCCAGCCCGCGTGCACGGGGTCCCAGGTCGAGTCGAGCTGGGCCACGAGCCGCCCGCGCAGCGCCGCGAGCGCCTCCCGGCCGGGATCGCGCTCCACCCGGGCGGCCGCCGTCGGCGTCCGAAGGCCCGGGTAGGGGCCGCCCCGGCGCACGCGGGCCCGCACGTCGGCCAGGACGCCGAGCAGCTCCTCCGCCGAGCGGTAGCCGCGCAGCGCGAGCACGGGCTCGCCCTCGGGCGTGAAGAACGCGGTGGCCGGCCAGCGGTAGTCCCTGAGCCGCTCGGCCAGGTCGGGCCGCGCGTCGCCGTCCTCCTTCACGGGCAGGAACCCCGCCGCGAGCGCCCGCTCGACGCGGGGATCGGCGTAGGTCTCGCGCTGCATCACGTGGCACCAGTGGCACCAGCTGGTGCCGACCACGACCAGCAGCACGCGGCCCTCGGCCCGGGCCTGAGCGAAGGTCGCCGGCTCCCAGCGTCGCCAGGGCACCCGGTTGGGCGCGGGCCCCTCGGCCGTCGCCGGCGCGGCCCCGGAGGCCACCGCGAGGAGCACCAGCAGGGCGCGCAGCGCCCGGCGCGCGAGGGCGCCCGCCCGCACGGCCCCACCGGGCCCCCGGCCGGGTCCACGGCCAGGCTGGGGATCGGGCGGGGGGTCGGGTCGGAAGGGGCGCATGGGACCCTGTGGAGCCTCCGCGTCGGGGATCGGCGTAGGACGGGCCCCGACGCCCGTCGGATTCAGCGCACCGGCTCGCTCACGGGGCCGTCTCGGCCCGTCGCACCCGGTAGACCGGGTGCACGCCCGCCTCCTTGGCCAGGTCCACGCGCCCCACGTAGTCGCAGGCGAAGGACTGCACCCCCTCGGCCTCGGCCAGCGCGGCGAAGGTCTGCGTGGCGTAGACGCAGCCGGGCGGCGTGACCGGCTCCAGCCGCGCCGCCAGCACCACGTGGCGGCCGCTGCGCCCCGGCTGCCCGGTGACCGGGTCGGTGAAGGCATGCACGGGCCCGGCGTGCAGGCCCACGCGCAGGTCGAGATCCGTCGGCAGGCCGTCCCGCCCCCGGGCCGCGCGCACCCGCTCCACCAGCTCGAGCGCGAACCGGCCGGCCCGCTCCACACGGTCGAACACGAAGGCCAGCCCGTCCCCCCAGGTGTTGCGCATCTCCAGCCCCAGCGCCTGAGCCTCCTCGAGGACCACCAGCTCCGCCGATCCGAAGTTCGAGGCGGGATCGCGAAGTCCCCAGGGACCCACGCAGGCAGGTTCCGGAGGGACGCGCCTAGCCACCGACGCGCTGGATGGGGAGCGGAAGG
>CAZPOZ010000196.1:0-6022 GCA_964588235.1 uncultured Planctomycetales bacterium | reverse complement strand
CGACCAGCTGAGGCTCAGCAGCCCGTCCAGCACGCCGGGGGCCGTCGCCGCGCTCCACGAGGTCGGCATGGCCAGGCCGCGGCCGGCCAGGGTCAGGTCGAGCCGGCCGTCCTCGGCCGTGCCCGTCGCCTCGCCCTTGGCGCCGAAGCTGCCCTTCAAGCGCTCGCCCTTGGCCAGGCCCATCGAGGCGCCCGCCAGCCGCGAGAGCGCTTCCAGGTCCACGCTCAGGTCCAGGGGCCCGGCGAAGGAGAGCGCCCCGTCGGCGCTGCGGCGCACCTGGAACGGCTTGGCCGGGGCCAGGCGCGCGATGCTGCTCGTGAAGCCGAAGAGGTCGGCCGTCAGGCTGCCGTCGGCCGCGCGGGCCATCCGCGCCTGCAGCGTCACGTCGCGCTCCTCGAAGCCCTCCGGGGCCAGCGTGCCCGGGGCCAGGCGCAGGTGCGCCACGCGCGCGCCCAGGCCCACGTCCAGGCCCTCGGCCGAGCGGCCCTCGAAGGAGGCCGCCACCAGGCCCGAGGTCAGCTCGGCCAGCCGCGGCACGAAGCTGCGCAACGCCGTCAGCCGGGCCAGGTCGGCCTGCAGCGTGGCCTTGCCCTCGATGCGCCGCGTGCCGGCCGCGGGGGGGAGCACGGTGAGCGGCCCGTCGGCCCGCAGCGTGAGCGCCTGCCCGGCCGCGAGCTCGAGCACGGGCACCAGGATGCCGCCGTCGGCGCCCCGCGAGGCCTCGAAGCGGGCGGTGACGGAGGGCTCGACCAGGCGCACGGCCTCGGGGCCCGTGCCGTTGACGACCTCGACCTGCGAGAGGGTGACCTGCGCCTTTGCCGCGTCGCCGGAGCCTGCCTGGGACACGTCGATCGTGCCCTTGACGCTGCCCAGCGAGAGCCGGGCGCCGCCGGCGGTCGTGGCCTGGAAGCGCTCGCCGCCCAGCACGAGGCGGCCCTTGACGCTGCCGTCGGCGGCCACGGTGCCGTCCACGGTGAGGCTCGTCGTGCCCGAGAGCTCCTTGAGGCCCGTGAAGCCCTCGATGAGCCCCGCCAGGCGCCGGAGGTCGAGCTCGGGGACCGAGGCCGAGACGGGCTGCTCCCCCGACGGGCTCCGCGCGCCGGCCAGCGAGATGCGCACGTCGCCTCCGGCCACGCTGGCCTTCTCGGCCAAGAGGCCCAGGGTGGCCTTCACGGCGCCACCGGGCGCCAGCTCGGTGAGCAGGTCGATGTCGCTGATGCGCTCCACGCGGTCGCTGAAGCCGTGGGCCTCGACGGCCCCGTCGATCACCTCGAGCTTGAGGCCGGCCTTCGTCGTGGACGCCCCGTCCTCCTTGCGCGCCTCCGGGGCGGGGGGCTGCTGCGCGAGCAGGTCGTCGAGGTTGTTCGAGCCGCCGGCCCGGCGGCGCAGCATCAGGACGGGCTTGGTGACGGTGACGGCGGCGTCCACCTTCCCGCGCACGAGCTCGAGCAGCGCCACGTCCACGTGGATCTTCTCCACCGTGGCCAGGGGGCCCGAGTGCCCCGGGGGGCTGCCCACCTCCACGCGCTCGAGGTCGATGCCGGAGGTCCACCAGGCCGAGGCGGAGCCGATCGTGACCGGAGCGCCCACGGCCGCCGAGACCTTGGAGGCCAGGAACGAGCGCACGAAGCCGAGCTTGAGCGCCAGGGGCGACAGGCCCACGAGCAGCAGCAGCACGACGACGAGCTTGACCAGCTTGCGCAGCAGTCCGCCGCGGCGGCGGGGCGCGGGGGCCGGGCTCGCGGCGGTCGTCGGGGGTTGGGTCACGGCGGGGCTCCTGGAAGCGGACCGGAGGGGCGAGCGTACGGCCCGGGCAGGGCGGCGCGGCCGTTTGGAGGGACCCCGTGGAGCGGCGGCCGGCGCAGCGGGCGCGGAAGTGGGCACCGTCCCCCGCCCGGCCGATCCTGAGGCGGGTGAGCCGCGCGCGCCCTCTCTCCCGACCGCGGACGCCGCGCGCGGCCGGCTACACCCTCCGCCGCCAGTGGCCCTCCGAGGTGCTGCTCGGCGCCTTCGGCGGCGTACTGGGCCTGGCCTCGTTCGCGCTCAAGCGCTCGCTGGGGGCGCCCGACGTGATCGTGCCCCTGGTGATCGCGCTCGGCCAGGTGCCGTGGATCTTCGCGCCCGCCTGGCAGCCGTTGTTCACCGGGATGGACCGGCGCAAGGCCTTCGTGGCCCTGGGCCTGCTCTCGAAAGGGCCCCTGCTGCTGGTGGCGCTGGTCTCGGTGACGGCCAGCGGGGCCGCCGGGTCGGCGCAGGGCGACTACGCGCTCTTCCTCGTCTGCCTGGTGCTCTACTACATCGGGGACGCGGCCTACATCCCGCACCGCTCCGCGCTGATCGCGAGCAACTACCCGGCGGCGATCCGTGGCCGGATGTTCGGCCTGCTGGCCACGGCGGCGATGCTGGCTCAGGTCGTGGCCAGCAAGGGCGCCGGGTGGGCGCTGGACCACGACCCCGCCTCGCTGCGCTGGCTCTTCCCCGCGGCGGCGTTGGTCGGCTTCGGGGGCCACCTGCTGCTGGCGCGCATCCGTTGGCGCGCGCCGCGGGCCGCGATCGCCGCGGGCGGGCGCGGGCTCAAGGCGGCCGGCCGCGCGGTGGCCCGCACCTGGCGCGACACGCTGGACCTGCTGCGCCGGGACCCGGCCTTCCGCACCTACGAGACGGGCTTCATGCTCTACGGCTTCGGCCTGAACATGAGCGCCTCGGTGCTGGTCCTGTACGTGGAGGGGACGCTGCGCCTGTCGTACGACGACTGGACCACGGCCAGCGGGCTGGTGAACCCGCTGGCCTACCTGCTCTCGATCGCGCTGCTCGGGCGGCTCCTGGACCGCATGGGCGTGGTGCGGCTGTGCACGCTCTCCTTCGGGCTGCTCGGGGTCTACTTCGCGGCCCTGCCGCTGGTGGGGGGGCTGGCCGGGCTGGTGGCCAGCTACGCCGTGTTCGGGGTCTGCATGGCGGGCGTGAACCTGGGGTGGAACCTGGGCCCGCTGCACTTCGCGCCCTACGGCAAGTCGCACCTCTACATGAGCGTGCACGTGGGGCTGGTGGCCTTCCGCTCCTCGCTGGCGCCGCTGGCGGGCTACGGGCTCTACCGGCTGACCTCGGCTCCGGCGACCTTCCTCGCCTCGGCGGCGCTGCAGGTGCTGGCGGTGGTGACGATGCTGCGCCTGGACCGCCGGGTGCGCGCCGCCGAGCGGCGCGCGGTGCCCGAGGTGCCGACGGAGCCCGCCGTGCCGGTAGGGTGAGCCGCATGGGCACCAAGCTGGGGAAACGGGCCCTGCGGAGGGCGAGACACCTCCCGCGGAAGGCCCACGGATGGCTTCTGAAGACCTTACCCAGGCGGCCGGCGCGCTGGGCCGGTAGCGGAAGGCCGATGACGACGACGACGCGCCTGCGGCCTGCGCAAGGAGGAGGAAGCGGCCTGAGCGCCCGGCTCCAGCGCGCCGCACGTGCCTCGGGTCGCCTATCTTGGTAGCGTTGAGGGTGAGCCGGGCGTAGCGAGTCGGAGGAGTTCGATGGCTCTTCGTCGGCGCGGGTGGCTCGGGCTCGTCCTCTCGTGCGCGGTGCTCGCCGGGCCTTCGGGTGCCGAGGAGCCGCCGCCGGCCCCCCTGGAGGCCCTGCTCGCCCCCGACGCGTCGGCGCGCGAGGCCGCGGTGGCGGCGTGGCGGGCGCTGGGGGCCCCCCCGCAGGCCGAGGCCGTGCGGACGGGGCTGCGCTCCGCACGTCCCGAGGTGGCGCAGGTCGCCGCGCTCGTGGCCTCGCCGTGGTGGCTGGACGCCGACGACCTCGAGCGCTGGTCTCGGGCCACGGCGCTGGACCCGCTCGCGCGCTTCGCTCCTCCCGAGGGGCTGCGCGAGGTGACAGGCGAGGACTTGATGCTGGGGTCGCGGGACCTGCCGGCGCTGTGGGCCGCGATCGGGACGCGCGACCTCGACGCCGTGGACGTCCCCTTCGGGAGCCTCCATCGCTGCCTGCTGCCCGAGCAGGTGCCCGACCTCGTGGCCCTGCTGCCGCGCGTGCAGCACGGGGCCTTCCCGGCCCTCGTCTGGGAGATCCTGAACCAGGCCCAGCAGACCGCCTCCGACGAGCAGCACGACCTCTACGTGCAGGCGTTCCGCTACGCGCTCCACCGGCTCAGGGCGGTGGCGGAAGGGAAGCCCGTCCCGCGCTTGGAGGACGTGCCCCCCCTCGCCCCCCGGCCCGGCCTCCCGGCGGCGGTCCTGGAGCTGGCCCGGGCGGCCTGGAGCGCCGCCGGTGCGGGCCAGGTCGTGTTGGGGGCGCCGCAGGAGGGCTCGGACGAGACGCGCGGCGCCGCGGCGTTCGATCCGGGGCTGTGGCTCGCCCGGTGGTTGCGCCGCACCGCTCCGGTGGAGGCCGACCTCGACCTCCTGCTCGAGCTCACGCAGCTGCCCCACGCCCCGATGCAGGCGCGTGCCTGGGCGGGGCGCCAGGTGGCGCGTTTCGAGGGGCGCACGGCAGGTCGCGTGAGGGAGCGGCTGCTCGGGGGCGGACGCGACGACGATGCCGCCCTGGCGGCCGCGGCCCAGGCGGCGGCCCTGGGGCGCAGCGCGGCGTGGCAGGCCCTGGGCCACGACCCCTCGCTCGGGTGGCACTGGCTGGCGGCGCCTCTGGCCGCCGAGGAGCGCGTCTGGCGCGCGCTGACGCAGGGCGGGCTCCCGGAGGGGCTCGAGCCCGACGCGCGCGTCTTCGACGCCTACGACCTGGGGATCGAGGTGCCCGCGGCGGCGCTCGCGAGGCTGGCCGAGCGCCTGCGCGCGGGCGGCGCGCCGCCGCGCGCCGAGCTGGCGTTCTTCGCGCGCGTGGTCCCGGAGTCGATGACGGTGGCCGATGCCGAGCGCATCGCGGCGCGCTGGCTCGAGGCCCCGCGATTCGAGGCCTCGGACGACGACCTCGTCCAGGATCTGGCCGCGCTCGAGGTGCGCGCGCCCGAGGCGCTCGCGCGCCTGCTGCGTCGCTGGGCCGACCCGGAGGCGACGCCCGAGGGTCGCGAGGCCGCGCTCGGGCTGCTCGCGCGCCTGGGCGACACGGCGTTGGCCGAGGCCCTGGCGGCCACGGTCCCCGCCGGTGCGCTCGAGTCGGTGCACCTGGCACGCGTGAAGCACCCCGCGATGGAGGTGGCGTTCCAGGGCCTGCTCGAGCGGGCGACCTCGGAGAAGGATCTCGAGCGGGAGGCGGAGGCGCTGCAGGCTCTGGCGATCCTGCGCGGCTGCCCCGAGGCGCTGGCGGGCTTCCTCGGCCCCCACGCACGCGACCACGACGACCCCGGCCGCTGGCAGTGGGAGGAGGCGCGCGCGCTGGTGCTCGCGGGCGACCCCATCGGCGCCGTCCTCGTGCGCACGCGGGCCGGCACCGACGTGGGCGGCGCCTCGATCGAGGCCGTGGTGGGCCTGGGGCGGACGAGGGACCCGCGCGTCACGCAGCGCCTCGCGGCCTGGCGTGACGCACCCGGGAGCGGCCTCCATTGGCCGGCGACGGCGGCCCTGGCGCTGCAGGGCGACGCGGCCGCGCGAGCGGCATGGGAGCGCCTGCTGCGCTCGGGGCGGACCTTCGTGATCGAGGACCTCCAGCATCCGGCCTTCTTCACGTTGGACGGCGATGCGGCGCTGGTGCGCCACTGGATCGAGATGCTCGGGACGAACTGCTGTCTGGCCTGGAACGCGGGCGAGGCGCTCGGCCCGTTGTTCCCGACCGCGCCGTTCGAGGCGCTCGCGGGCGACGGCGGTCGTGCCTGCGCGACGGCGCGAGCCTGGTACGCGCTCCACGGGCCGCACCTCGTCTGGAGCCGCCTCCTCGACGGGTTCGTGCCCGGGGCGCGCTGAGCGGGGGTGTCAGACCCCCCTCGACACGGGTTCGAGGCCCGGCGTGAGTGGCGTACCTGGATGCCCTCGCACGGCGCATGGACCCGGTACCCGTGCCGCTGTCGCGCCTGGCGCGGATGCTGGGCACCACGGCGCGCACGCTGGTCGAGCACGTCGAGCCCTGGCTCTTCCAGCTGGGCCTG
>CAZPOZ010000195.1:0-6029 GCA_964588235.1 uncultured Planctomycetales bacterium | reverse complement strand
GCGCCCGGCTCCCGCGCGCCGCAGCTCCCCCGGGCCGCCCCCCGCCAAGGCGTCGAGGATGGAACGGATCCGAGAAGCCTGATCGGCCGGCGACTGGAGAGGCGCTGCGGGGGACGGGTCGTCAGCGACGGGTCAGCAGCGACGGGGCGGCCCCGTCGCAGGCAAGTCACCGATGCGACCGCCCGGAAATGCGGGCGGCGGAACGCCGCCCAAGGTGCGGCGGGAGTCGTTTGTCGCGACTCCATGCGGTCAACCGTGCGGAGGAGTGTCATGAGCATCCAGGAGTCGGCGCGTGAGGGCGGGGCGGAGGCGGCCGGGGAGGTCGCGGCCGGGCCGTGGCGTCCGCGCCGCTGGAAGCTGGGCTGGGCCTGCGCGCTCCTGGCGCTCGCCGGCTGCGGGCCGTCGGCCGTCTCCGAGGGTTGCGGCCCCGAGATCGCCGTGCTCGACCCGTCCCCGTCGTCGCAGGCCGTCCCGGCCTTCGACCTGGGTCCCGTGCCTCTGTTCCAGGTCCGCGTGCAGGTGCTGGACGCGCGCCCGGCCGGGGTGCCCGATCTCACGGAAGCCTACCTTCAGACCCTGTTCGACCAGGCCAACGAGTACTTCGCGCCGGTTCGGATCCGGCTGGTGTTCGACTACGAGCGGGACGTGGAGCGGACGGACGATCCTGCGATCCTGAACTCCACCGGCTATCGGGCGCTCCTCGATCACGGGGATCGCATCACCGGAGCCATGGCGGTCGTGTTCCGCGACCTGAATGGGCTGCCGAACTCGGGATGGACGTACGAGAACCTCGTGGACGTGCAGCGCGACGTGGGCGTCACCAAGCTCGTGCACGAGCTCGGCCACTACTTCGGGTTGAGCCACACGTTCCGCACGGTCTACCAGGCGGTGGCAGGCCAGTTCGAGCTCGCGCATGCCGTCCAGCCCTATCCGGCTGTCGGGGTAAGCGGGGCTCTCACGCCCCAGCCGGGCTCCTCCCACGACCTTGGCTCCCCGCCAACCTGGATCGTCCTGAAGGGAACCCGGCTGAGCGACGGCTACGAGGTGACGGAGGACACCACGCTGCCCCGGCTGATCCGCGAGCGCGTGGAAGCGCGCTACGGTCGGGACGTCTGCACGTACGAGGCCCTGGCCTACGGGTTCGAGGTCCGGGACATGGCCATGGACGGTGACGGCCTGCCGGATACGCCCCCCGATCTGGGTGAGATCCTGCTCGAGCGGCAGTGCGCGGGCGACGGGGGGGGCCATTGGGGCTGGAGCCGGCCCCCGACGCTGCCCTTGCGCGTCACCTACAGCTCGGGCGTGGAGATCGACTACGCGTTCTCGCCGAGCACGTGGAACGCGATGAGCTACTGGGACTTCGGCGTGGGCGGACCCTGTGGCGCCAAGTCGCCGGTCACGTGGGGCTTCTCCAGGTCGCAAGCCGAACGCATGCGGGAGTGGATCCAGAAGGAGAAGTACCACCTGCTCGGCCCTGCGTTGCGGTGGGACGGCGCCTTCCAGCCGGCGGGTGGAGGACCTCTCATCGAAGGCGGGCCCGCCCTGACCTCGACCTGGTACTCCACCGGCACGCAGGTGCGCCAGCGGCTCTTCGTGTTCGCGCAGTGGCTCGACGGACGCATCTACTGGAGCGCGGTTGACCAGGGCGGGACGCAGGTGCCCGCCAGCTGGCGGGCGCTCCCGACGGGGCCGGTGCCCCTGGGGGGGCCCGCGGCCTTCCACGATGGCCTGGGCCGGTGTTGGGTCTACTGCACCGCCCTGGACGGCCGCATCTGGCGGACCTCGTCGGCCTCCGGTGGGGACGCTTGGGCGGCCTGGACGGAGGTCCCGGGCAGCGGGCGCAGCGACGGTGCCCCGGCCGCGGCGTACTTCTCCGAGGAAGGCGCCGGCTACGTGCTCGTGAAGGGGCCGCAGCCCGCGGCGGGTGCCGCGGCGATCTACGAGCACCAGCACACGGACGCGGGCGGCGACGTCGGCTGGTTCGACTTGGGCGGGGGCGGCGGGACCGACGCCGTGCCCACCGTCTGCGCCGTGGACGGGCTCGTGCATGCGTATGCCCGCACCCTCTCCGGAACCCTCGTCTCCTGCTGGAAGGTCGCCTGGAATGGGTTCCAGCCTTGGGTCCCAGTGACCGGGGCGCTGGATGCGCTCCTCCCTTTCAAGGCCGTCTCTCCGCCCGGCGCCGCCCCCTGGAACGGAGCTCACGTGATCCTCGCCGCCACGTCGTCTGCAGACGACCTCAACGTGCACTTCGCCGCTGCCGCGTCGCGGGGGGGCTTCTTCCGCGGTTGGCGCCGTGTTCCCGGCGCAGGCCAGACCTTGAGCCGTCCGGCGATGCACCAACTCGGCACCGACCTGTTCTTGCTCGTGCGCGGGCTGGACGGCGTGCTCCGGCAGACCCGTGCGCGCGGCTTCTGAGGGAGCCGCACGCCCGGCCCCCCGGGGCCCTCTACTGCCCGTCCGGCGCGCCCTTGGGCTGCTCGCTGGCACGCGGGACGCTGCCCGCGAGGGCCGGACGTCCCGTCCCCCTGGGCTCCGGGCGAGAGTCGTCCTTCAGGGGCCCGGACCGATCAGCGGATCTCGAAGAGGCCCACGGTACCCGAGAGCTCGAAGGCGACGAACGCGTAGGTCCGGCCGCCGACCGTGCGGATCTTGATGCCCTCCGGCGCCGTGCGCGCGGTGGCCGCCGAGAGGCCGCCGATGCCCGCCAGGTCGATCACGCTCGGGTAGGCCGGGTGCGTGAGGTCCACCAGCGCCACCGCGTTGGCCCGCTCCAGCCCCACCACGGCCAGCACCCGGTCGCCGAACGAGGTCACGTCCAGGTTCTCCGGCTCGCAGCCGCCGCGCCGGGCCCGGCTCGACTCCAGGAACGCGCCCCAACGCCCCGCCGCGTTGCAGGCGAAGTCGAGCGCGTTGCCCGTGTCGCCCAGCAGCGCCCCGTCGGAGAGCCGGAAGACCGACAGCGTGCGCCCGCCGCGCTGGCGCAGGTCGGAGGCCGTCGTGTAGTCCGGGCCGTAGGTGTCGCCCTCGTCCGCCGTCACGAAGCAGGGGGTGCCCGCCAGCGTGGCCAGCGCGACCCCGTCGGCCTCGCGCTCCACCGCGAGCGGCTGGACGAACTTGGCCGGGGACGTGGCGGTGGGGTCGTTGCGCTTGACGTCCTGGTCGGGCACGTTCACCAGGCCCAGGCCGAGCACCCCGTTTGCCGCCCGCAGCGCCGGAGGGCTCGTGGCGAGGTCCACCACCACCACCGCGTTGTTCTCCTGGAGCGTGACCACGGCCAGGCTGGAGTCGGCCGCGAAGGCGGCGATCTCGGGCTCCAGCGCGTTCGAGGAGCCGTCCAGCAGGAACACGAACACGTTGCCGTCGTTGCCCCCGGAGACCGCGCCGTCCCACTTGAAGCGGGCCTGCACCGACGTCGCGCCGAAGGTGAAGGTGACCAGCGTGTCGGTGGCCAGCTGACCCAGGGGATCGGTGGCGCGCGTGTCGCCGTCCACGATCGTCACCACTCCGTTGGCCGTCGTGACCGTGGTCCCCGGCGGGGGCGCGTTGACCGGCTTGTCCACCCAGCGGGTGCTGAAGGCCCCCGTCGCCGGGACGAGCCCCGTGAGCGGAAGCTCGATCCCGCTCCCGATGCCGGCGGCCGCGGCCACGGCGTCGGCGTAGGGGCCGGCACCCAGGTCGAAGACCCCGATGCTGCCCGGGTGCCAGGCCGCCTCGGCCTCGTTGCACACCAGCGCGAAGCGGCCGTTGGGCGAGATGCGCACGGCGTCGGGGCCGCGGTAGGGCCCCAGGTCGAGCGTGCGCAGCAGCCCCCCCGTGGCGGTCGAGCGCACCTCGAGCACGTCGGCGAGGGCGGCGCCCCCTTCCCGCACGGCCACGAGGTAGTAGCCGAACGCAGGGTGCACCGCCACCGACGTGGCGCTGCCGGCGGGCATCGCGTCGCGGCGCAGGAAGTGGGGCGCGGCGGGGTCGGAGGCGTCGAACACGAACACGCTCTGGTCCTGGTCGCAGGTCACGAAGGCCCGGCCCGAGCCGGGCTCCACGTCCACGATCTCTGCGTTGGAGCCGGTGAGGCCCGTGGGGAACTCGGCCACGAACCTGAGGCTCGGCACCACCGGAGCCGGGAGCTTCACCTGCAGGAGCAGGTTGCGCGACGACAGGCCGTCCTTGGCGAACAGCTCGACCTCGTTGCTCGTGAAGCCGTAGTCGTCGTCGAAGGCCAGCAGCAGCGTGCTGGGATCGGTGAGCACGAGGCCCTCCGGCTTGTCGGGCACGCCGAACGCGGCCAGCAGCTCCGTCAGGTCGGCCACCAGCGTCTTCTCGACGGGCACGTAGGCCTGGGTGCCGGCCTCGTAGGCCGTGCCGGTCGCCTCCGCCAGCTCCGTGGTCGTCGGCGTGACGCGCACGCGGTAGACGTGGGCGAAGGCCAGGCCGTCGTGCTCCAGCACGAGGAACTCGCACTCCGAGATCGCGACCAGGTCGCCCACCTTCACGGCTCCGTGCGAGCTGCCCAGCGCCGCGGGATCGGCCACGTGGTCGTAGGCGTACATCGTCACGGCGCCGGAGGCCTTGTCGATGCGCACGAGCCGGTGGGCACGCGCGTTGCCGTTGCCGGTCGCGGCCGGGCTCAGGTTGCTCTGCACGAGCGCCCAGACCGCCGCACGGGTGACCGCCACGCCCTCGAAGCCCCGGTTGTCGCGCCTGCCGCGCAGGACCGCGGGCAGCGCGAACAGGCCCGCGCCGGGGGCGGGGGTCGCGCCGGGGATGTACTCGCGCAGGATGCGCCCGAAGTCGGGGGAGGCCGGGTCGGCCTCGATCATCTGCACGGACGGGCCGTACTCGTCGCAGGTCCAGAAGACGCGCCGCGCCACGCCGGCGATCGTGGTCAGATCCTCCACCAGGCCCTCGAAGTCGAAGCCCTGGGGCGACTTCGCGAGCGTGGCGCCCTTGTCGTCGGGGTCGCTCCAGGCGTTCTCCGTGGTGGTCATCCCCACCACGTTGGAAGGCAGCCCGTGGGTCGGCAGCCCGCTGCGGTCGCGCAGGCCGGTGCTCGAGAGCACCTGCACGGTCCCGGTCGGCCGGTGGATCCGCAGGCGCTGGATCTTCTGCTGGTAGCCGGGCAGGGGGAAGACCTTGGCGCCGGCGCCGAACGCCGTGGCGCCGGGCGGGGCGGCCGGCACGCGGTCGCGGATGCCGAAGTTGGGCCCGCGGTCGTTGATCACCCAGACCTCGTCGTTGACGTGGCCGCCGAGCGCGTCCCGGGCCCGCGCCAGCCCCGACCAGCCGCCCTCGTAGCCCGTGGCCGAGAGCCGCGGCAGGTAGACGGGGGCGCCGCCCGGGCCGGAGGTGACGGGGACGGTCCCCGCCAGGGGCAGCGAGTGGCGGTCGTGCTCGAACAGCGTGCCCAGCAGGGTGGGGGCCGGATCCTCGAGCGTCACGGGCACGTTGACGAGCGTCGTGCTCGTGCCGTCGCTGGCCGCGAAGGAGAACGCGTACGCGCCGGCCGGCAGCGTGCCCGCCACGCCGGTGCTCGCGGCCGTCGGCGCGAGGATCGCGGGCGCGGCTCCCGCCGGCGCGCTGACCAGGGTCCAGGCGAAGCTGAGCGGATCGCCCTCCGGGTCGGTGGCCGCGCCCTGGAGCGTGAAGGGCGTCAGGGCCAGCAGCGGCGCCGAGGCGCCGGCGCCCACCGCCGGGGCGGCGTTCGGGGCTCCGCCGCCGCCGCCGCCACCCGAGCCGCCGCCGCAACCGGCCCCCAGGGCGAGCACGGCCAGCAGCGCGGGCCGCAGGAACGGCTCGAGCGCGCGGCGCCCGGCCCGTGCGGGAGGGGAGACGACGGGGGTGGCGGTCGGGCGCAGGGCGGTCGGAGGCATTCGGGCTCCAGGCGTGCCCGAGGGCCCGAGTGCCCTCCAGGCGCCCGTGAGCGTGCGGTCCTGCGTTGAGCCCGTGCGGGGGACTCGGTGAGAATCCCGTGAAGCGCATGGCCACCAAGTTGGGGGTAGGGCCTCGCGGAGGGTGAGACTCCTTCCGCG
>CAZPOZ010000194.1:0-6061 GCA_964588235.1 uncultured Planctomycetales bacterium | reverse complement strand
CCTCGCCGCTGCGGGCCTTCCACGGCGCCCCGCTTGCGGGGCGCCCAGCAGAGCTGCCATCCAGCGCGTCGGCGGCAAGGCGCGTCCACCCGGAACCTGCCGGCGGGGGTCCACGGCGCCTCCGCCCTCCCGCCTCGAGCCTCGGACCGGCGGAACCAGCCCCCGCGGGGGCCATGCCCGTCAGCGGACGGCCGCCGCGGCCGGCTCCTTCAGCGACCGGGGCCCGGCTCCGCGCCCGCCTCGGCCCGCGCGCGCCGCCGCGCCTCGTAGCCCGCGGCCCGCTCGGCCAGCAGGCGGTCCTTGTTCTGGTTCCAGAAGGAGGTCCAGGCCTTGACGTCGCCGCCGAGGTCCACGCCCGCCAGGCCCTTGGCCGCGTCGTGGTAGCCCGTGCGCTCGACGGTGGTGAAGGTCTGCTCGGTGGCGACGATGCGCACGGCCTGCACCACGCCCTCCTGCAGCACGCCCACGATCGGGTCGGCGATGAAGGAGGTCTGCGCCACCTCCACGTCGAAGTCCTGGATGTAGGAGATCTGGCGCATCTGGGCGAAGTACACCTGCGGGAAGTTGCCCGAACGCGCCTCCCAGCGCGCGATCACGTAGCCCAGGCCGGCCACGTCGCCCAGCATCGCGATCGCCTCGGCGGCGCGCACGCGGGTGTCGGCGTAGCTGCTGGAGAGCGCCCGCGCCAGCGGCGCCAGCGTCGAAGGCTCGTCCAGGGCGCGCAGCGCGGCCCCCACGGCGGCGCGCACCGCGGCGTCGGGGTCGTCGATCACGCGCTTGAGCAGCGGCGGGATGGCCAGCGGGTCGTTCAGGCGCGCCAGGGCCCCGGCGGCGAACACGCGCAGCGAGGCCGGCTGGCAGCGCAGGGCCTGGGCCAGCGGCGCGAGGTGGAAGCGCGTCGGGATCGCCGCCAGCGCGCGCTGCGCCGCCGGCACCAGGTCGGGATCGCCCGTGGCGATGCGCGCCAGCTCGGCGCGCACGCGGGCCTCGCCCGCCTGCTGCTCGGCCGCCTCGCGCTCCGGGCGCGTGGCCGCGGCGAACTCCTCCGCCGTCATCCAGCGCCCCTGGTGACGCACGAAGCCCTTGGCGCGGCGCGCGTCGTCGCCCTGGAGCCAGCGGCCCGCGTGCCGCTCGTAGCCCAGCGCGCGGCGCGCGGCCAGGTGCTCGGGATCGAGGCCGATCACGATCTCGTAGGCCTTCGTGGCCAGGTCGGGGAAGCCCTGCGCCTCGAGGTCCAGGGCCAGGCGGTAGGCCGCGCCCGCGTCGCGGCGGTCCAGGACGGCCAGCCGGTCCTCGGCCTGCGCGCGGCCGGCGCCCGCGGGGACGGGCTCCCCGGCGCCGGCCAGGGGCGCGAGCAGCAGGACCAGGGTCGCGGACCAGGGCAGCACGCGGCGGCGCGGGGTCATGGATCGGGCTCCGGGGGGCGGTTCGGACGGCGGGGCGCACGACGCCGGCGCCGGAGGTGACAACGACGCCTGCACGCGGTTTGCACCGGGCCGCCGGAAGGCTACCGTGCCACCCTCCTCCCCGGAGCCCCGCCATGAAGGTCGCCACGATCACCACGCCCAAGGGCCGGATCGAGCTCGAGCTGTTCGAGAAGGACGCGCCGAAGACGGTCGAGAACTTCGCCACCCTGGCGGGCAAGGGGTTCTACGACGGCCTCGCCTTCCACCGCGTGATCCCCCAGTTCATGATCCAGGGCGGCTGCCCGTTCTCGAAGAGCGACCCCCGGCGGGCGGGCCAGGGGGGCCCGGGCTACACGATCCCCTGCGAGACGCGGGGCAACCCCCACCGCCACGGCACGGGGGCGCTCTCGATGGCGCACCGGGGCCCGAACACGGGCGGCAGCCAGTTCTTCATCACCCACAAGCCCACGCCGCACCTGGACGGCGTGCACACCGTCTTCGGCCGCGTGCTCAGCGGTCAGGACGTGGTGGACGCGATCGCCCAGGGCGACCTGATGTCGAAGGTGACCGTCACCGACCGGCCCTGAGGCGCGAGGCCAGCTCGGCCTCGATCCAGCCGGGCATCGAGCGCTCCCAGTCGGTGGCCCCGCCGAGCAGCGGGCTGCGGCGGGCGCCGTGGATCTCCACGCGGCAGGCCCCGGGCTCGCCGGGCACGGCGTGCACGAAGGCCACCATCGCCGTGCGCCAGTCCTCCGAGTAGCCGGCCTGCGCCGGCGCGTCGGGGGCCCGCTCCTTGGCCACGACGTGGCCGTAGTGCCTCGAGACCTCGATGCCCGTCACCGGCCGCCCCCCCAGGTCGCGCGCGCGCCCGGCGGCGGCCGCGAGCACCGCGAGCATCGCCTCCGGCGCGAGCTCGTAGCGCCGCAGCGGGCCCGCGCCGCGCCGCCCGCGCAGCGCGAGCACCGTGCCGGTGCGCAGGGTGAGCACGTCGCCCGCCGCGGCGCCCACCGTCGGGCTGACGCGGCAGGCGGGCAGGCCCCCCAGGACCCCGAGGAGCGCGCCGAGGAGGGCGCCGGGAGGGCCGAACGTCGTGCGGCGCACGCGCTCAGGCTCCCGCGCCACCCGCGGGGCCGAGCAGCACGACGGCCTGGGCGGCGATGCCGCGGCCCTGGCCGACGGCGTCCAGGCCCTCGTTCGTGCGCGCCTTGACGCTCACGCTCCCGACCGGCAGGCCGAGCAGCGCGGCCAGGCGCGCGCGGATGGCCTCGCGGTGGGGCGCCAGCCGGGGACGCTCGGCGATCACGTTCACGTCCACGTTGACCGGCGCCCAGCCCTGCGCCCGCACCTTGACGACGATCTCGCTCAGGATCACCGCCGAGGGCGCGTCCTTCCAGCGCGGGTCGCCGTCGGGGAAGTGCTCGCCCAGGTCGCCCAGGGCCGCCGCGCCCAGCAGCGCGTCGCCCACGGCGTGGAGCAGCACGTCGGCGTCGCTGTGCCCCTTCAGGCCCCAGGCCCCTTCGATCTTCACGCCGCCGAGCACGAGCGGACGGGAGGGGTCGAAGGCGTGGATGTCGTAGCCCAGGCCGACGCGCATCCGCCCGAGGCTACACCCGAGGCCTCCACGCGACTCGCGGGGCTACACTCCGGCCCATGGACGGCCTGGTGCTCACCGCCGCGGGCTCCTCCCGGCGCTTCGGCGGCGGCACCAGCAAGGTGCTGCTCGACCTCCGGGGCCGCCCCGTGATCGCGCGCGCCCTCGAGCCGTTCCTCGAGGCGCTGCCCTCGCTGGCGGTGGTGGTCACGGCCCGCGAGGAGGACCGTGCCCGCCTCGAGGCGGCGCTCGCCGGCGCGCGCGTGGTGGCCGGGGGGGCCACGCGTCAGGCCAGCGTGGCGCGGGGGCTGCAGGCCCTGCCGCCGGAGGTCGAGGTGGTGCTGGTGCACGACGCCGCCCGTCCGCTGCTCGGGGCCGACCTGGTGCGCCGGGTCGCCGCCGCGGCCCGCGCGCACGGCGCGGCGCTGCCGGCGCTGCCCGTGGGCGACTCGCTGCACGCGCTCACGCCCGACGGCACGCGGCTGCTCCACACGGTCGCCCGGGAGGGGCTCGTCGCCGCCCAGACCCCCCAGGCGGCGCGCCGGGAGCTGCTCGCCCGCGCCCACGCGCACGCCGCGGCACGGGCGCTCGAGGCCACCGACGAGGCCGGGCTCCTCCTGGCCGCGGGCATCCCCGTGGCGGTGGTGCCCGGGGAGGCTCGCAACCTGAAGCTGACGCGGCCGGAAGACCTCGTGGTCGCGCGCGCACTGCTCGGCCCCGACGCTCCGGGGCGCGGAGCCCACGGCCCGTGAGCGGCGACGCCGCCCCGGCCCTGCGCGTCCTGGGGGTGGACCCCGGCACCCGGCTCATGGGCTGGGGCGTCGTGGAAGGGCGGGGGCAACGGCTCCGGGCCGTGGCCGCCGGGGTGCTGCGCGCGCCGGCCGACCAGCCGATCGAGCGGCGCCTGGCCCGGCTGGCCCAGGGGCTGCGGGCGGTGATCGCCGAGCACGGGCCGACCGAGGCCGCCGTGGAGGAGGTCTTCTACGGCAAGGACGTGCGCGCGGCGGTGCGCATCGGCGAGGGGCGCGGGGTGGCGCTGCTCGTGCTGGCCGAGGCGGGCGTGCCCGTGGCGGGCTACGCCAACAACGTGGTCAAGAAGGCCGTCACGGGCGGCGGGCGGGCCGACAAGGAGCGGGTGCTCGCCATGCTGAGCCGCGTCCTGAACCTGCACGGGCGGCCGGAGACGCTGGACGCCTCCGACGCCCTGGCCCTGGCGTTGTGCCACCACCAGCGCCGAGGCCAGCCCGGAGCCGGGGCCGCCCGGCTGCCGCCCCGCCTCGAGGCCGCGCTGGGGGCCGCGGGCCCCTCGGGCCCGGCCACGCCCGCCCAGCGCCTGATCCAGGCCCTCCAGTCGGGGGCCCGCCCGGGCCGGCCCGCCGCCGCGCCTCGGGGGCGCTTCCGGCGCCGGGGTGCAGGCTCGTAGTTGTATTCTGCAATTTCACGGTCTGCGCCCCGAACGGCGCTGCCCTCGCACTCAGGGGTACCGTGGTGCCCCCCATGCGCGCCCGCTGGCCACGAACCACCCGCCTCCTGCCCTCGGTGGCACCGCTGGCGGTGATCCCGTGCGCGTTCGCGCTGGCGGGCTGGGCGGCCGACCTGGGCTACCTGGCGCTGCTGCTGGGCGCGGAGGTGCTCGCCGTCCTGGCAGCCCTGTCGGAGAAGGCTGCCGAGGCCTCCTCCCGCGCCGGGCTGCTCGAGGCCCTGCGCGCGCGGGGGCAGGAGGCCCAGGCGACCCGGTTGCTCGAGCGCCTGCCCGCCTACCTGTTCTCGGCCCGCATCCTGCGCTTCCTGGCCAAGGCCGCCCTCGTGGTCGGGCTGGCCGTCTGGCTGCTGGTGGGCCCGCTCGAGGCCTCGCTGGGCTCGGGCGGCGCGCTCCTGGGGCCCGAGGCCTGGGGTCGCCTGGCCGTGGTGCTGGCGGCGTCGTTCGTGGTGAACTTCGTGGGCAACGACGTGCTGGTCGGGCTCCTGGCCCGGCGGGCCCCCGACGCGCTGCTGGCGCGGCTCGCCCCCCTGCTCGAGGCCCAGCGCTGGATCACGGCCCCCCTGCGGGCCCCGCTGCGGCTGCTCGTGCGCCTGGCCTTCGGGCTCGACCTCGAGGGGCCCAGCGGGAGCGCGCGCGAGGAGGTGCGCGAGTCGGTCGTGGAGGGGCACCGCGAGGGCGCGCTGACGGCCAGCGAGGCCCAGATGATGGCCGGCATCATGGACCTGGGCGGCCGCACGGTGGGCGAGGTGCTGGTGCCCCGGGCCCAGGTCTCGATGCTGCCGGCGGACACGCGCGTGGAGCAGGCCCTGGCCTTCGTGCGCGAGGACGGGCACAGCCGGGTGCCCGTGTACGGCCGGGACAAGGACGACGTGCTCGGCGTGCTCTACGCGCGCGACCTGCTGGCCCACGCGGGCCAGGCCAGCGCCGCGGCGCTGACGGTGCGGGAGCTGATGCGGCCGGCCTACTTCGTGCCCGAGTCCAAGCGCCTGCACGAGCTGCTGGGCGAGATGAAGCGCCGCAAGAACCACCTCGCGGTGGTCGTGGACGAGCTGCGCGCGACGGCCGGGGTGATCTCGATCGAGGACGTGCTCGAGCAGATCGTGGGGCCGATCGAGGACGAGCACGACGAGGAGGGACGCGCGCCCACGCCGCAGGCCCTTGCCCGGGGCGCCGTCGAGCTGGACGCGCGCACGCCGGTGGAGGACGTGAACCGCTCGCTGGCCCTGGCGCTCCCGCTCGACGGGGAGGCCTACGACACGCTGGCGGGGCTGCTGCTGCACCGGCTGGGCAAGGTGCCGCAGGCGGGCGAGCGCCTGGTGGTGGACGACCTGAGCCTGACCGTGGCCGACGCCGACGAGCGCCGGGTGAAGCGCGTGCGCCTGGAGCGGGTCAGCCCCTGAACGGCAACGCCACCAAGTTGGTCGATGCGAGGCACGTGCGGCGCGCTGGAGCCGGGCGCTCAGGCCCAACGCCACCAAGAGGGGCGATGCGAGGGACGTGCGGCGCGCTGGCGCCGGGCGCTCAGGCCCAACGCCACCAAGTTGGTCGATGCGAGGCACGTGCGGCGCGCTGGAGCCGGGC
>CAZPOZ010000193.1:0-6086 GCA_964588235.1 uncultured Planctomycetales bacterium | reverse complement strand
CCGCTACCGGCCCAGCGCGCCGGCCGCTTGGGTACGGCCTGCAGAGGCCATCCATGGGGCCTTCCGCAGGAGAGGTCTCGCCCTCCGAAGGACCCTGCCCCTAACTTGGTGGCCATGGCGTTGAGCGGCCGCCCCGCCCGCGCGCCGGGGCGAGCGGACTGGCCAGCACCCCCTCCGGCCGCGCGGGAGACAACGGGCCGTCCGCCGCGTAGGCTGGCGGCGCCCCTCCCGGAGGTCCGGCCGTGACCGACGACCCGCCTGCCCCCGAGCACCCGCTGGCCGTGCGGCTCAGCAGCGCGCTGCGCGCCCACCCCGTGCTGCGCGACGAGAAGAAGCTGAAGGTGAAGGTGATCAACGGGGGCGTGCGCCTGGAGGGCAGCGTCTTCACCCGCGACACCTACCGGCAGCTGCTCGACCTGATGGCGCGCTTCCCCGGCGGCGACGAGATCGCCGTGCTCGTGGGCACCGACGTCGCGCCCCCCGACGGCTCGCGCGCCCTGGAGGGCAAGGTGCCCAGCGTCAGCCCCGGGGCGGGCAGCACGAAGCTCTCCTACAGCGTCTCGCACCTCGAGCGCCCGTCGTAGGCACCCCGGGGGTCGGCATGGATGGGCGCCTCGCCGGCCGCCGCGCGCTGGTGACGGGGGCCTCGCGGGGCCTGGGCGCCGCCATCGCCCGTCGGCTGTGCGCCGAGGGGGCCGAGGTCGTGCTCGTCGCGCGCTCGGCCCCCGACCTCGAGACGCTGGCCACCGACCTGCGCCTGAGCGGCGGCCAGGCGCAGACGCTGGTGGCCGACGTCACCGACCGGGCCGGCAGCGTGCGCGCCTTCGCGGCGCTGCTCGCGGGCTCGGGGCCGGTGGACGTGCTGGTGAACAACGCCGGCGGCAACGTCCGGCGGCCGGCCGAGGCCTACGCGCTCGCCGAGTGGGACGCGCTGCTCGCGCTGGGCCTGTCGGCGCCCTTCCAGTGGTGCCGGCTCGTCTTCGACGGCATGAAGGCCCGCGGCTGGGGCCGCATCGTCAACGTGGCCAGCGTGGCGGGCCTCACGGCCCTGCCCACGGGCGCGCCCTACGCCGCGGCCAAGGCGGGCCTGATCCAGCTCACGCGCAACCTGGCGCGGGAGTGGGGCCGTCACGGGATCACCGTCAACGCCGTGGCGCCCTGGTACGTCCCCACGCCGCTCACGGCCGGCGTGCTGGGAAGCCCCGCCTTCCGGCAGGCGGTGCTCGACGTCACGCCCGCCGGGCGGCTGGGCACGCCCGAGGAGGTGGCCGCGGCCGTGGCCTTCCTGTGCGGCCCCGAAGCCGGCTGGATCAGCGGCACCTGCCTGCCGGTGGACGGCGGGTTCAGCGCCGCCTCGTTCTTCCCGGGCGCCGGCGTCCCGCCGCCGCCGCCCGCGTCCTGACGCCCGCGTCCCGTCCCCTCCCGGAGGTGCCCATGCCGTCCTCCCCGTCCCGGTTGAGCCCGTCGCCGACGACCCCGTGGAGCGCGCCGACCCCGCGCCGCGCCCGCGCGGCGCTCCACACGGTCGTCCTGCTCGGGCTGCTCGCCCTGGCGGGCGGGGCCGAGGCCGCGCCCAAGGCCGACCCGAAGGCCGAGGCCAAGGCCAAGGAGAAGCTGGCCGAGGCCGCGCTGGCCGGCGCCCGCGACCTGGTCGCGCTCAAGGCCAAGACGGCCGGCGCCCGCGCGCTGGCCGAGGCCGCGGCCGCCGGCGCGGCGAAGGAGGCCGTGGCCGCCCTGGACGAGCAGGTGAAGGGCCTGGCCGACGGGGCCGACGCGCCCGAGGCCGCCGCGCGCCTGCAGAAGCTGCTGGCCGAGCTGGCCAAGGGCTACGAGAAGCTGGGGGCCTCGGCGCACGAGCCGGCCGACGCGCCGCGCTTCGACGGCTACCTGTTCAAGGCCGCCGAGCTCGAGCCGAGCAAGGCGCGTTTCGCCAAGCTGCTCGGCGAGGTGAAGCAGCGCGCCGGCAACAAGGGGCAGGCCGACGCCGCCGGGCGCATGCTCGTGCGCCTGCGCGCGCTGGACGCCGAGGGGGCGAAGGAGGGCCGCTACGACGCGCTCGAGCAGGAGCTCGCCGCGGGCGACGTGGCGCTGATCCAGGGCGAGGGCCATCCCCTCGTCGGCTGGCTCTCGCTGCCGTCGGGGTGGACGAAGAAGGGCCCGTGGAAGGTGCTCGTGGCCGTGGAGGGCGCCGGCAGCAACTTCCTGGGCGCGGTGCGCGGCTTCAAGGGCGCGCGCGGCTCCCGGCGGTTCCTGGTGCTCACGCCCTGCTCGCTGTCCAACACGAACGCGCTCGAGCCCGCCAAGTACGGCGTGTACGACCCCGAGGTGCTGCGCGCCAACGACGGCCGGCGCGTGGAGTTCGACGTCGCCGGCCTGGCGGCGCTGCTGAAGGTGCTCGAGACGCGCTACGGGGCCGAGGGCTCGATCGCGATCACGGGCTTCTCGGGCGGGGGCAACCTCTGCTACGGCTTCACGCTGCGCCATCCCGAGCGCGTCTGGGCCGCCGCGCCGGCCTGCGCGAACTTCAACCCGGGGCTGGCGCAGGGCGCCGCGACGCCCGCGGACGGTGGGCCCCCGGTGCACATCCTGACCGGCGAGAAGGACGAGCACCGGGACCACGTCTTCGGCACGCCGCCGGGCATCGAGGGGCAGAGCGACTGGGCGCAGGAGGCCTTCGCCAAGCACGGCTTCACCAAGGTCAAGCGCACGATGCTGCCCGGCGTGGGCCACTCCTCGTGCGTCTCGCAGGTGTGGGCCTTCCTGGACGAGGTCCTCGGCGCGAAGTGAGCCGGTAGAGGGGCGGCGAACGTGGCGCGGCCTACGGCTCGCGCACGCGGGTCAGCGTCCAGCGTGCGCGGACCTCCGCGTCGGCGGCCGCTCGGAGCCGCCCGTCGAACTCGGAGGCGCGCGCGTCCCGCCACCAGCCGTTGGCGGGACCGCAGAGGCTCGCGGAGCCCACGTGCTCCCAGCCGCCGCTCACCAGGGTCCAGCCGTCGCCGTTCCCTCCCCCGTCGGCTCGGGCGGAGGTGATCGAGAGGCACACCTGCACCCCGGTGTCGTCCCCGGGGCGCAGCACGGCGACGTCGAGGCAGGTGGCCGCCTCGGAGGCGCCGCGGACGAAGGCGCCGAGCAGGTCCACGATCCAGCGTCCGTCGACGGGCCTCCCCCGCGAGCGTTCGAGGAAGTCCGCGAGCCCCGCGGACGGCGGTTGGGAGCCGGGCATCCACGTCACCACGCGCAGGAGCAGGGCGATCCGTCCGATCAGCCGCTCGCAGGCCCGTCGCCGCGCGTCATCGGCGGGCAGCCGGTCGCGCAGCGCGCGCAGCGCCGGGAGCATCCCCAGCCCCTCGGCGAGGACCTCCGGGTCCGCCTGCGGCAGGGCCCCCTCGCCCGGAGGCGCCGCCAGCCAGGCCTCGAGGCGGGCCTGCGCCCGTTCGGGCGGCACGGTGGGGACGTCCGGGAAGGCCGGCGCCGGCAAGGCGTTCAGGCCCTGCGTGGCCCGCCACGCGTTCACGATCGAGAAGCGCCGCAGCAGGCGGGTGCGCGCGGGCAGGGGGGGCGCTCCGTCGGGGCGGTTCGCGTCCCAGGCGTAGCGCGTCGGCCAGAGCCAGGCGGCGGTCTTCGCCGCGTCCTCGCCGAGGCGCGGCAGGTCCAGGACGTCGGCGATCCCGCCGGTCGGGGAGGGCGGGGGCAGCACCAGGGCGACCACCAACGCCTCGGCCGCGCGGGCGACGGGGGCGGGCACGGGAGGCGCGCCGGGCGGGGGCGGCTGCCCGCCGGCGCCGTAGCCCAGCGCCCGGGGGACCTGAGAGAGGATCACCCCGCGCGCCTCGTTCGAGGCGGCTCCGAGGGTCGCGCGCAGGCGGTCGAGCGCAGTCGAGGGGTCGAGCTCGAGGAGGACCTCCACGAACGCGCCCAGGTCGACGCGGTCGGCGGGAGCGCCCGGGAGCCCGTCGTGGAAGGTCCAGACGGGCGCCTCCGCTCCGGCGAGCCGCGGCCAGTCGTCGAGCAGCAGACGAAGCCCTTCGGGCTCCCCCTGGGCGAACAGCGCACGGGCGGCCGCCAGGCGCGCGGCGAACGGGCCCGAGCGCAGGCGCTCGCGGAGGAGTTGGCGGCTCTCCGGCGAGGCCAGGGGCGTCAGGGCCTCCAGCAGGGCTCCTTCGACCTCGGGCCTCGCGCCGATGAGCGCTCGGCGAAGGGTGGAGAGCGCGGCCTCGGGGTAGCGTTCCATCAGCAGACGCGCGTCGCGCCCGCTGACCTCGTCGCGCGCGAGGACGCCGGCCTCCAGCACCCCCCGCTCGCCGCGCTCGGCCCAGACGTCGCACCAGGCGTCGATCGCCCGGACCACCTGCGGCCACGGCGTCCGGCCCACGGCGCCGGGCGCCTCGAAGTCGCGCCCCGTGAGCGAGTGGAAGGCGAAGCGGGCGAGGTCGCGCACCTCGACCAGGCGTGGATCGTGGCGGACCCAGCCCCTCGTGAAGCCCCAGAACTCGGCCCAGGCTCTCGTGGGTCGCTCGTCGTCGAGCGCCTCCTGCAGCGCGGGCACGGCGTCGTAGCCGAGCTCGAGCAGGAGGTCGAGCGCATCGGGGGACGCGGCGGGGGTCGGCCCCCCGGGAGGCTCCCGCAGGCCGCCGGCGTGCCCCTCGGCGAAGGCGCGCGCCACACCGGGGAGGGCGCCCACGAGCCGGCGGGCGTGGCGCCGCGGAATCGTCGCCCCCAGGAACGCCCCCTGGCTCCCGTCCCGCTCCTCCAGCGCCAGCTCTTCCAGCGCCATCGCGGCGAGCCGCTGCTCTGCCTCGGCGTGGACCCCCGCCTCGTCGAAGCGCCGGCGGTGAAGGCTGAAGCGCTGCGCCGCGGCGGCCCAGCTGCGTTCCGGCCGGCGTGCGTCCTCCTCCCAGGCGAGCAGGGAGGCCCGCGCCGCGTCCGCCTTCACCTGCTCCAGGCACGACCAGCCGCCGTAGGTGTGGCCCGGCCCCGGCTCCTCGGCGAGCGCCTGCCAGACCTTCAGGGCCAGCGGCGCCGCCCCCCGCGCGAGCAGCGCCCGGGCGAGCACGAACCCCTTGACGGTGCGTCGGGGCCAGAGGGCCGTCCCCAGCTCGTCGGTCTCCTCGATCATCGTCTCGTCCTCGCCGTCCGCCGCCTCCCGCGGCCTGAGACCGAGCGCCGACTCCACGGTGCCCACGAGGTCGACGTGCACGATGCGGTAGCGCTCCCGCCCGTAGCGCGTCCTGCGCTCGCGGGGGTAGGCGCGCTCGGCGAGGTCCGTGGTGAGGACGGTGAACCCCTGGGCGTCCTCCGCGAGGAGGAACCCGAACGCGTCGGTCCACGAGGAGCGCAGCACGCGCACGATGGGCAGGGTCTCGAGCGAGGGGAATCCGAGGGCATCCCACCAGCGGACCGCGCGCTCGAGCCCGGCGTCGTCGGCGTCCAGGGGCACGCGGGGGAGGTGCCGCAGCCGCTGCAGCTCGCGCCAGCGGGCCGGATCGAGGCCGGCGAGCCATCGGTCCCAGGACGGCTTGTCCCAGCCCTTCCCGGGGCCTCCGAAGGCGCCGCCGCCGAGCTCGGTCAGGTAGATGTAGCCGAAGTGCCCCGTCTCGGAGAGCGAGTCGACCAGCACGGCCAGCGCGTCGCTCTCCCCCTGCGAGGCCAGGGCGAAGGCGAAGGCGAGCCGCAGGTGGAACCCCGTCTCGCGGGCGAGCCGCTCGCGCAGCCAGGGGACGAGCGCCGACGGATCGAAGAAGTCGTCGGCGAGCGCGCGGATCGCCCGCTCGCGCTCGTGCCAGGGCAGGCGTGTGTCGTCCGCCGTCGCCTGGAGATCGGCGCGGAGAGGCTCGTCGGCGCGCAGCTCCCCGGCGCCGCGGAGGCAGAGGAGCAGCCCGCAGAGCACGAGCAGGTTCCCGGGACGGCGCACGCCATGGCGCATCGGGAGGGCTCCGGCCGGGTCGGCTCGGCCCTCCCAGGGTACCGCGACGGGGGGTGGCCGTCCCCCGGGGGGAAGGCCGCGCGGCGCCGGAGCCCCCGAGCCGTCCCCAGCCCGCATGTTGCGTGAACACAGGTTGAATCGCGCGGTCCTGGCTGCGTCCTCG
>CAZPOZ010000192.1:0-6092 GCA_964588235.1 uncultured Planctomycetales bacterium | reverse complement strand
CCCGCAGGGCGGCCTCGACGCGGCGCGTCAGGGCGGCGATCGCGCCGCGACGCTCCTCCTTGCGCAGCACCGAGCCGTCGGCCACGAAGGGCTCGCCCACCCGCACCAACGCCCGGCCCCGCTCCTCCCCGGCCGGCTCGTACACCAGCCCGATGGGCACCACGGTCACCGGCCGCCCCGCGTCGAGCGCGATGCGCGCCACGCCCGTGCGCAGCGGCAACAGACGCGGCTGCGGCTGGCTCACGCCCTCGGGGAACAACGCCAGGGCCTGGCCGGCGGCGAGCCGCTCGCGACAGGCTTCGAAGGTGGCCAGGTTCGCCCGCACGCCCCGGCCCGCGTTCTCCTCCACGTCCTGCTCGCGGTAGACGGGGATCGCCCCCACCGCGTCCAGGCAGCGCGCGGCCAGCCGGTTCTTCCACAGCGGAGCCTTGGCCAGCGGCGCCGTCGGCCGCGGCGAGGCCACGAGCAGCGCCAGGCTGTCCACCAGCCCGTTGCCGTGGTTGGCCACCAGCAGCGCCGCCCCTTCGGCGGGGATGCGCTCGGCCCCCTCCACCTCCACGCGACGCAGCTGCGAGGCCAGCAGGCGCCCCGCCAGCCGGCGGGCCCAGGCATAGGCGCGGCTCGAACCGGGTGAACGTGCGGCCATCGGGACCGGATGCTACCGGCAGCCCGTGCCCAGCCCCTCCGGCCCCACGCCGTCGTGCGAGGCGACGCAAGGCTCGTGCGGCGCGCGGGAGCCGGGCGCTCCGGCCGCCTCCTCCTCCCGTTGCCCAAGCAAACGCAGGCCGCAGGCGCGTCGTCGTCGTCATCGCCCTTCCGCCACCGGCCCCGTGCGCCCGTTGCCTGGGCCCGGCCTGCACAGGCCCTCCGTAGGCCCACCCGCGGGAGGGGTCCGTCCTCCGAAGGGCCCTGCCCCCCACGTGGGGGCCTTGCCCCTCAGCCCAGCCACGGCCCCGCCCCGGGGCCCAGCAACGCCCGCACGAGGTCGGGCGCCAGCAGCGCCGCCAGGTCGTCCAGCAGCATGAGCACGTTGCCCAGCGCGTGCAGCACCACGGCCACCCACAGCCTGCCACTGCGCAGGAAGGCCCAGGAGAGCAGGCAGCCGGCCACCACGTAGTGCAGCAGCCACGGCGGATGGCCGTAGGCCACGTGCAGCAGCAGGAACAGCGGCCCGGACAGAGCCACGGCCCCCCGCGGCCCGGCCAGAGCCGCCAGCGCCGGCACGGCCCAGGCGCGGTACACCAGCTCCTCGACCAGCGGCGCCGCGACGAAGGCGATCGGGGCCGCCTCGGCCAGGTCGCCGAGCGTGCGCAGGTCCCGGGGCGCGCCGGCAAGGCTCATCCAGCCCGCGCGCACCAGGGCCACGCTCACGCCCAGCAGCAGCAGGTAGGCGCCCACCGCCGCGGCTCCCAGGCCCGCGACGGCCCGCAGCCCCCCCGGGGGCGCCGGCCCCAGGAGCCCGTGCACGCCGGGGGTCGTGCGGCGGGCGGCGAGCAACGCGGCCAACGACGCCAGGGGCAGCAGCGCCCGCACGCCGTACCAGCCGAGCACGCTGGACGGCCCCACCCCGGCCCGCAGCCAGGAGGCCTGCCGGCCCGCGACGAACAGGTCCAAGCCCACGACCACGAGCGCGGCCACGGCCAGGGGGCGCGCAGGCCGGGGGAGCCCCCCAGCACCCGACGACCCTGTGGAGCCCGGCGGCGGCGCGTTCACGCCGTCACGATAGGAGCGCCACCCCCCGGGGCCTGCGAGGATCGGGGCATGCGCTCCCTCCGCCTCGCCCCCTTCCTCCTGCCCTTCGCCCTGGCCGGCGCCGCGCGCGCCGACGAGGTCACGCTCACCGGGGGCACCCGCCTCACGGGCGCCGTGCTGGCCGACGACGAGCAGGGCGTGACCCTGCTCAGCCCCGGCGGCGACACGCTGCGGCTGACGCGCGCCGACGTGAAGTCGGTCGCGCGCGAGGCCGACGCGCCCGACGCGACCCGCGTGCTGCGCTTCCGCTCCGGCAAGCCGGGGGAGGCCTCGGGGCTCGAGACGGCCGTGCTCCACCTGGTCCACCCGGGCACGGGCCGCCGCGTGGACCTGGTCGGGGCCGTGCACATCGCCGACGCCGCCTACTTCCAGGAGGTCCAGCGCCTGCTCGAGCGCGCCGACCTGGTGCTGTACGAGATGGTCAAGCCCCGGGACGCGGCGCCGGGCGGGCCCGCGCCGCAGGAGACGGGCGGCGTGCGCGACCTGCAGGCCAAGATGGCCCGCTGGTTCGGCCTCGTCTTCCAGCTCGACGCGATCGCCTACGGCCGACCGCACTTCGTCCACGCCGACCTGACCGCGGAGGAGTTCCTCGACGCGCCGGCCAGCCAGGCCCTGACGGGCCGCGTGAAGAGCATGGAGCCCATGCTGAAGATGGTCGAGGGGCTGATCGGCGGCCTGCTCGGCGGGGAGGGCGACGTGGCCGCCGCGCGGCGGCGCGCGCTCAAGACGATGCTGGGGCGCATGCTGGGCTCCCTGGGCCTCAAGGCCGCCGAGATGCTGGGCTCCCCGGAGCTGACCGAGCTGCTGATCGACAAGCGCAACGCGGCCTGCATCGCGGCGCTCGAGGCCCTGCCGGCGGACGCGCGCACCGTGGCGATCTTCTACGGCGCCGCGCACCTGCCCGACCTGGTCCGGCGGCTCGAGGCCCTGGGCTACCGGCGCGTGGCCGGCCGGTGGCTCCGGGCCTGGGACACGACCGAGCGGTAGGGTTGCGAGGCGCAAGCCCGAGGCGGGAGCCCGCGACGCGCTGGGCTCGAGGGCGCTCGGGCCCGCATCGGCTCGTACCGTAGGCCGGCGCGTGCCAGCGCCGCCGCAAGCGGCGGCGGGGTGCGGCCTCTGGCCGCTGCGGGCCTCCCACCCTCCTGCTTGCGTTGCCGATCAGACCTCCATCAGCTCCGAGGTCTTCTTGTCCACCAGGGCCTTCACCTTGCCCTCGTAGGTCTTGAGCAGCTCCTGGATCTGCTCCTTGAGGTCGGCGTGCGCGTCCTCCGTGAGGCCGCCGCCGTTCAGCGCCGTGTCGGCGTGCTTGTTGCCGTCGCGACGCACGTTGCGCAGCGAGACCAGGCTCTCCTCGCCGTGGTCCTTGACCACCTTGACCAGCTGCTTGCGGCGCTCCTCGGAGAGCGGCGGCAGGACCAGGCGCATCACCTTGCCGTCGTTGGCCGGGTTGAGCCCCAGGTTGCTGGCCTGGATGGCCTTCTCGATGGCCTTCATGATCGAGGCGTCGTAGGGCTTGATCAGGATCTGCCGCGGCTCGGGACAGCCGATCTGCGCCAGCTGCGAGAGCGGCGTCTGGGTGTCGTAGGCCGACACGAGCAGCTTGTCCACCAGCGCCGGCGAAGCGCGGCCCGAGCGCAGCCCCTGCAGCTGGCCGGAGAGGTGCGTGACCGCCGCCTCCATGCGTTCCTCGGTGTCCATCAGGATCTCGTCGGCGCCCATGCCTGCGGCCATCGTCAGACCTCCTCCATGCCCACGTGCGTGCCGATGTCGTCGCCCTGGAGCAGACGCACGAGGTTGCCCTTGACGCCCATGTCGAAGACCACGATCGGCAGGCGGTTCTCCTGGCAGAGCGTGATCGCCGTGCGGTCCATCACCTTGAGCCGGCGGGCGTAGACCTCCTCGAAGGAGACCCGGCCGAAGCGCACCGCGTCGGCGCTCTTCTTGGGGTCCTTGTCGTAGACGCCGTCCACCTTCGTGCCCTTGAGCAGCACCTCGGCGCCGATCTCGGTGCCCCGCAGCGCGGCCGTGGTGTCGGTGCTGAAGAAGGGGTGCCCGGAGCCCCCCGCCAGGATCACGATGTGGCCCTTCTCCAGGTGGCGCACGCAGCGGCGCCGGATGTAGGGCTCGGCCACCGTGGGCATCTCGATGGCCGAGAGCACGTTCGTGGGCAGCCCCAGCGACTCGAGGATGTCCTGGAGGGCGAGCGCGTTGACGACCGTGGCCAGCATGCCCATGTAGTCGGCCGTGGTGCGCCCGATGCCGCGGATGTTGGCCTCGGCGCCCCGCAGGATGTTCCCGCCGCCGTTGACCACCGCGATCTCGACGCCCAGCGCCTTGGCCTCGGCGATCTCGCGGGCGAGATCCTGGACGCACTCGCCGTCGATCGCGCGCCCGGACGACCCCGAGAAGGCCTCGCCCGAGACCTTGAGCAGGATCCGCTTCCAGCGCGCGCGACGGGTCATGCCGCTCGCGACCCCCGCGCCCGGGGCAGGGCCCTCGGGCGAGGGAGGCACCTCCCGGGGAACGGCCTGCGGAAGGCCTCGGCAGGCCGGACCCGGGCAACCGGCGCGCTGGGCCGGTAGCGGAAGGCCGATGACGACGACGACGCGCCTGCGGCCTGCGCGAGGAGGAGGAAGCGGCCTGAGCGCCCGGCTCCAGCGCGCCGCACGCGCCTCGCGTCGCCTGTCGTGGTGACGTTGGTCATCAGGCTCCGACGGCCAGCAGGGCGTAGCCCTTGACCGTGGCGCCCTGGGCCTTCAGGACGCTGGCCACGCTCTGCTTGTCGTCCTTGTACCAGCCCTGGTCCGGGAGCACCTTCTCCTTGAAGAAGGCCTCGAGGCGGCCCTTGACCACGTTCTCGATCACCTGGGGGGGCTTGCCCGCCATCTTGGGGTCCTGGGCGACCTGGGCGGTGACGATCTCGCGCTCCTTGGCGATCAGCGCCTCGGGGATCTCGGCGCGGGCCATGGCCACCGGGCGGCTGAAGACGACGTGCTGGCCGGCCTCCCGGGCCAGCGCCTCGACGGCCGGGGTGACCGCCCCCACGCCCAGGCGCACGACCGCGCCCAGGCGGTTGTCGTGGTGCACGTAGCAGCCCACGTACTCGCCGGGGCCGGCGGCCACGCAGGCCACGCCGCCCAGCTGCAGGTTCTCGCCGATGCGGGCCACCAGAGCGTTGAGCGCCTCGGCGACCGTGCCCCCCTCCTTGCCGGTCCAGCGCGCCGCGCCCAGCGCGCCCAGGTCGGCGGCCCGGGAGGCGTCGGCCACGTCGGCCACCCGGTCGGCGAAGGCCTGGAAGTCGGCCGTGTTGCGGACCGGCTCGGTCTCGCAACGCACCAGCACCAGGGTCACGCGCTGCCCGCCCGGGGCGATGCGGGCCTTGACCACGCCCTCGCCGGTGGCGCGCCCCGCCTTGCTCTCCGCGGCCTTGAGCCCCTCCTTGCGCAGGTGCTCGATGGCCTTCTCGTGGTCGCCGCCGACGGACTCGAGGGCCTGCTTGCACTTCATCATGGGCAGGCCCGTCGCCTGGCGCAGGGCCATGACCATCTTCGGGGTGATCTCCATCGGCGTCCTCCAGCGCCCGGCGGCCGGGCGGAGTCGAGGTCTTCGGCGCAGGACGCCCCCCGGCCGGGGAGGCCGGAAGGCGCGGATCGTACGGCCCGGGGCCGGCCCCGGCCGGGGGGCCGGGGAAGGGGGGGCGGGGGCAGGGGGACCAGGGCGGAGCGTGGCGTCGGGGCGGGCGGTCGCAGGCGGGCGTCGGCGCGGTCCGCCGCCCCCCCAGGGGCTCAGCCCTGGACGGGCTCCTCGGCGCCGCCGGTGGGGGCCAGCGGCTCCTCGTTGCCCTGACGGCGCTTCTCGGCCTCGGCGCGCAGCTTCTTCTGCCACTCGGCCTCGACCTGCTTGCGCTGGCGCTCCTGCTCGCGCTTGGCGTCCTCCTCGCGACGGCGCTCGGCGTCGGCCTGCTCGCGCTCGGCCACGACCAGGCCCCACGACTTCACGCCCTCGGAGACGGCCTCGCCGACCTGGGTGAGGATCAGGCTCACCGAGCGCATGGCGTCGTCGTTGCCGGGGATGGCGATGTCGATCGGGTCGGGGTCGCAGTCGGTGTCGAGCAGCGCGACCACGGGCACGCGCATCTTGTTGGCCTCGCTCACGGCGATGTGCTCGTTGCGCGGGTCCACCACGACGAGCACGGCCGGCAGGCCCTCCAGGTCGCGCACGCCCTCGAGGTTCTTGAGGATCTTCTTCTTCTCGGTGCGCACGCGCGCCTGGGCCTTCTTCGTCAGCGCGCCGAAGGTCTCGCTGGCCTCCTCGCCCTCGAGCTCGTGCAGGCGCTCGAG
>CAZPOZ010000191.1:0-6094 GCA_964588235.1 uncultured Planctomycetales bacterium | reverse complement strand
CGGTCGGCTCGGAGGCGAGGCACCCGCGCGCGATCTGGGGGACCGTCAGGCCGGCCACCAGGCGCAGGGTCAGCGCGAACTGCGTCTCGCGGGGGAGCACCGGCGAGCAGCACAGGAACAGCAGGCGCAGCTGGTCGTCGGGCAGGGGATCGGCGTCGTCGACGTCGCCCTCCACGGCGGCGGCCACCGGGGGCAGCGACTCCAGGTCCAGCGGCGCCCGCGCGCGCTGGCGCGCCCGGTCCAGCGCCCGGCGCCGCGCGGCGGTGAGCAGCCAGGCCCCGGGGCGCTCCGGGAGCCCGCGCCGGGGCCAGGCCTCCAGGGCCGCCAGCCAGGCGTCCTGCAGGGCCTCCTCGGCGGCGTCCAGGTCGCCGAGCCAGCGGCGCAGCGTGGCCAGCACGGAGCCCGCCTCGGCGCGGTAGACCCGCTCCAGGAGCGCCTCGAAGCCCGGCGGGCTCACTCGGCCCACGTCGGGATCACCTCCACGCTGCCGTGGGAGGCGCTCGGGCAGCGGGCGGCCCAGTCCAGCGCCTCCTCGGGCGAGGCGGCCTCGATCAGGTAGTAGCCGCCGAGGGCCTCCTTGACCTCGGCGAAGGGGCCGTCGGTGACCAGGCGCCGGCCCTGGCGGACCCGGACGCTCCTCGCGGCCGTGGAGGGCCTCAGGCGCGCTCCCCCCAGGAGCCGGGGGCCCAGGGCCTCCACGAACCGGCCATGGGCCTCGAGCTCGCGGCGCTCCTCCGCCGGCGGCCGGGCCAGGCCGGCCGACTCGTCCCAGCGGATCAGCAGCAGGTACTTCATGGGGAAGCCTCCTCGGGGGCCTTGCCGGCCCACCCTACCGACGCCCGACGCCCTCCGGGATCGACGCGAATCGGCCGCCCGGCTTCGGGCGGGCCCCGCGGCCCGGGGTCCGGGCGGATTCCGCGGGCCGACGCCCCCCCTGGCGACGGTAGAGGGTGTGGCCATGCCCGACGCCGACCTCCGGGACCGTGTGGAGCGCTGCGCGCGCCGCTGCGGCGAGCGCGCCTGGAGGCTGGCCAGCGCGCTGCTCCGCGACCGGGAGGCGGCCTACGACGCCGTGCAGCAGGCGCTGCTGGTCGCGGCCCGCAAGCCGGGCTGCGTGCCCGCCGACGACCCCTGGCCCTGGTTCAGCACGGTGCTGGTCCACGAAGTCCGCAACCTGCAGCGCAAGCGCCGGCCCCGGACGAACGTCTGCGCCGGCGACGGGGAGGAGGGGCCCATGGGCAGGATGCCGGCCAGGGAGCCCGCGCCCGACGCCGACCTGGAGCGGGCCGACGAGGCCGGGCGCCTGTGGGCCGCGGTGGACGCCCTGCCCGCCGACGAGCGCGCGGCGGCGCTGCTGCTGCACCTGGGCGGGCTGCCGCTGGCGGGGGCGGCCCAGGCGGCGGCCGTCCCGCGGCAGACGCTGGCGGCCCGGGCCGAGCGCGGCCTGGAGCGGCTGGCGCGCCGGCTGGGCCGGGAGCCGCGCGCCGCCGCCGGCGCGCTGGCCCTGGCCCCGCTCCTAGATCCTCCGGGGGGGCTCGCGCACGCGCTGGGAACCTGGACGAAGACCGCGCTCGCCGCGCACGCGGCAGCCGGGGGCATCGCGGCCACGGCCGCAGGAGGTGCGCTGGTGGGAGCGACGCAGGCGACCTGGATCGCCGGGGCCGTGCTGGCCCTGGGCGTGGCCTTCGTGGGCGGTGCCGTCACGGACGGTCTCGGGCTGATCCCGGGCCGCGGGCGGCCCGCGGCGGAGGGGCCGGCGACGGAGGGCGCCGCGACCGCGGACCCGGCTTCGGCCCCCGCCCTGGGGGGCCCGAGGCTGACGGGGGCGGGGGACGCCGAGGCCGGGACGCACGCGCGCCTGGAGGCGGAGAACGCGCGGCTGGCCACGCGGCTGGCCGAGGTGCAGCGCGAGCTCGAGGCCGCGCGCAGCGCGCGACCCGGGGCCGCCGGCGCGGGGGGGGGCGCCCCCACCTTCACCTTCGGCGAGGCCGGTCGGCTCGACGCCGTGCGGCAGACCGACTGGGGGCAGCTGGCGGGCGCCGCCCGCGCCGTGGACGCCGCCGTGCTGGAGCTGCACCGGCTCCAGCGCGCAGGCAAGCCGGCGCCGCGCGAGCTCCTGCTCCGCCTGCAGGAGAACACGGAGAAGGTGCGCACCTACGAGTACCGCACGATCGACCGCCTGCCGACGGCCGCCCAGCACAACGGCGAGCTCACGCACCCGATCTCGCTGGCCAACCTGGTCGCCGCGGTGCTCCAGGAGGCGGGCAAGCCGCTCTCGGCGGAGCAGGTCGCGGCGGTGGACCGTCTGGGTCTGGCCTTCGACGCCGAGTTCGCGCGCCTGCGCGAGGGCTGGGGCCCGGCCGTGCCCCGGGCACGGCGCCTGCTGGAGGAGTACCGCCTGAAGGGGCGCTTCACGGACGACCTGCGCGCCACCCTGACGGCCGAGCAGAGCGCCACGTTGGTGGAGCCCGCGGTCCGCGGCCGTGCGGGCCTGGACCTGTACGACCCGACGCTGATGATCCTGCACACCTCGCCGGTGCTCACGGGCGCCGACGCGGCCGAGATCCGCACGAAGCTCGGCGCGCTCGTGCGCAAGGGCCTGGGGCTCCCACCCGACGCGGTCTCGGCGCCGCTGGAGCCGCTGCTGGACGCGTTCGTGAGCCGCGCGCTGCGGGGCGTGGAGGCCGTGCCTGCGGCCGACGCGCGTCACTACGGCTACGCCCAGGGGCTGCAGTCGGGCGAGGCCACCTGCGACCTCGTGGACGGGCTGCTGCGCGACCTGGATCTGCCTCCGCCCGCGCGCGAGGCGCTGCTCCAGAGCCCGACCTGGTACGTGCCGCGGCTCGTGGGCGGGTAGGCGTGGGAGCGGGCGACGGAGCGGCCCCCGGCACCGTCAGCGCGGCGCAGCGGCCACCGCCAGGTGCGCCCGCTCGAGCGGATCCGGGGAGCCGGCCACGCGGTAGACGAAGGTCAGCAGCACCCCGGGCGGACGGCCGCTCGGACGCAGGCGGACCCGGGCCCGCCCGGGTCCGTCGGCCGTCGGCCCCTCCAGCAGGGCGAGCGCGCCCGGGGCGGGAGCCGGCTCCAGCGACCAGGCACCGGCCCCTGCCGGGGCGCCGGCGGACAGCCGGACCTCGACGAGCGCGCCGGCCGCGACGCCGAGCGCGGCCGCGGCCGCGCCCGCCCCCCGGCCGAGGTCCACCTGCTGCGCAGCGGGGCTCCCGGAGCCGGGCGCGGCCCCCCGGGGCGCGGGCGCCGCGACCTGGATGCGCGCCACGACCGCGCGCAGGGGCTTCTGCGCCCAGGGCTGGCGCAGCTCGAACGCGAGCTCGAAGGCGCCCCCGGCGGGGGCCGTCAGCCGGTAGCGCCAGCGCGTCACGCCGCCCCCGCCTCCGAGCCGCCCGGTGCTGGGCCCCGGGATCAGCACGGGCCCGCTGAGCAGCGTGGCCTCCCCGGCGGCGGGCGCGCGCGCGATCGCCCAGGTCGCCCCCGTCCCGCCGTGCGTGCGCAGGTCGACCGTGAGCGTCCCGCCCGGGGCCAGGACGGCCGTCTGGGACTCGCCGCCCTCGGGGAAGGCCAGGGTGACCTCGGCCGGCGCCGACGGGCCCGGGACCTCGCCGGGGCCGGGCGCGGGCGCCGTCCCGGGGAGGCCACGGCTCCCCAGCAGGCACACGTCGCCGTCGGCCGGCGTGACCACGCGCGTCGCGCCCTGCCCGTCCCGGCCCGTGGCCTCCACGGCGCCCTCCTCCACGCGCACGCAGGTCAGCGTCTCGGCGCCGGGGACGACGCGGACGCGGAAGCTCGTCCCCCGCACGCCGCAGATCGCGTTGGGCGTGGCCACGCGCAGGCCGTCGTCGTCCCTGCGCGCCTTGGCCCACAGCACGCCCGTCACGAGCTCCAGCAGCGAGACCTTCACGGGCAGGCTGTCGGACGGGATGCGCAGGGTCGCCACGCCCTCGAGCCGCACGCGGTGGCCTGGAGCGACCGCCACGTCCACCAGCGTCGCCGCGCCCAGGGTGCGCAGCAGGTCGCCGGCGAACAGGCTCTGCCCGAGCCGGGCCGGCTCCCAGCCGTCGCCCTGCGGCCGCCGGACCTCGGCCTGCCCGACCAGCCGGTGGATGCGCGTGTGCATGCACGGCTCGTGCAGCTCGTAGCCCTGCACGCGCTGGCCGTCGTCGGGCGCGCCCACCCGGAAGGCGGCGGCGGGCAGCGCCGCGAGCGCCGGGTGCTCGCGGAACGCGAAGGCGTGCTCGGCCGCGCGGTAGGTCACCTCGCCCGTCACGGGGATCCCCGGGCCGTGCGCGGGCGCGCGCTCGCCCAGCCAATCGGGCGACGTGTGCTGGTTGCCCACGCCCTCCAGGTGCACCGACACGCCGACCTCCAACCGGGGGCTGGCGCCGCCGCTCACCACGGTCAGCCCGCCCGGGGGCACCTCGGCCCACAGGCGTGCCCGCTGGAAGTTCCACTCGATCGCCGGGGTGCCGTTGCCCTCGCGGGGGCTCAGGCACACGCCGCTGCCGTCGTCCTCGCAGGGGCGCACGTCGAGCACCCGCGCCGTCACGAGCCCGTCGGCGGCGACGGCCACCTCGAGGTCGAAGGTCAGGTGGGCCACGAACGGCCCCTCGCCCGGGTTCACCGCCGCGGCGCCGATCAGCTGGCGCGCGCGCCTGAGCACGGCGGCCCCACGCCGGGGCGGGTCGGCCGCTCCGCCCGGCACGACGGCCCCCGCGCAGCCCGCCACGAGCACCCACCCCGCCCAGCCGGGCAACCGCCGCATGGCCTGCCCTCCCGTCGCGGGGGACGCCCGCGACGGATCGCGCGCAAGGCCCGTGCCCGGCCGCCGGGCGCCCGGCCCGCGCCAGCGCCAGCCCCGCCGCCGCGCGGCGCTGCGGGGGGCGCAGGCGGCCCGGCGGCCGGCCGCAGCGGCTGCGGGATTCCCACGCACGGCGCCTGCAGCGGATGCGTCGCCGGGGGCCGGCCGCGAGCGGGCCGACGAAGGGGGGAGGCCCGCGACCCCCGGCCGCTCAGCGCGGCTTGGGCAGCCAGCCCGGGGGGAGCCGGGAGCGCTTGAACGAGGTCACCAGCAGGGCCAGCGAGAGCGCCTCGTCCTTCGTGAACCCGTAGGCCTTCATCTGCGAGTCGGCCACCATGCGGCCGGGCATGCGGATGTGCTCGGCGTGCCAGCCCAGGACCGTGCGCGGGCCGACGTAGTCCTTGGGGAACTCGAGGTGGTCGGGCAGCACGTCGCCGAGCCCGGAGAGGTCGGGCGCCGAGGCGCCGCCGGCCCCGTCCAGCGCGTGGCACTGGGTGCACTTCTTGGCGCGGAACAGCGCCTTGGCCGCGTTGAGCCGGGGCATGCCCGGCGTGGCGGTCTCGGCGCGGTGGCACAGGTTGCAGCGGACCTCGAGGAGCTCGGCCTGCGTCAGGCCGTAGGCCTTGGCGCGGGCCGTGGACAGCAGCGGCTCCTCCCAGAAGGGCGCCTCGCCGTGCGCGGCGTCCTTCTCGGTGGCCCAGCCCTGCCCGCCGTGGCACAGGGTGCAGCCGAAGCGCTCCACGGGGTGGTGCCGGAGCAGGTCCGGGTGAGGGTGCGAGCGCGCCGGATGGGCGAGGTCGGCGAGGTCGGCGCCCTCCTGGACGCCCACGTGGCAGAGCACGCAGCGGTCCACGCGGCCGAGCGGCTCGATCCACACCTGCCGGAAGCCCCGCGGCAGGGCCGCCGCCCGCGCCGCGCCCAGCCGCGCCGCGACCAGGTCGCGGGCCAGGCGCTGCTCGGCCTTCCAGGCCGGGGCCAGCGTCTGCGCGTAGGCGACCACCGCGCCCAGCAGCAGCAGCAGGCCCACCCCCAGCAGGGCGAAGCGGTCGCTGCGCACGGCGGCGTCGTCGGGCGGGCTCACGCGGACCTCCGTGCGGCGCTCATACGGGAGGCACGCCGTGGTGCCCGGCCTGGTCGGGCGCCACGAGCTCCCAGTACGGGCCGCGGAAGAACGTGCCGATCACGGCCAGCACGAGCACGGCGCCGAGCAGCACGAGGAAGGCGATGCACTGCCGCCGCCGCGCGGGGTGGAACCAGACGCCGGCCGCCTCGCGCGGGCTG
>CAZPOZ010000190.1:0-6142 GCA_964588235.1 uncultured Planctomycetales bacterium | reverse complement strand
GGCGCCGGGACCCGCCTGGGCGGTGCGCACCGACGACATCGAGGCCGAGCTCGCGCTCGAGGCCCGGCTCGCGCCGCAGGCCCTCGAGCTGGCCGCGGTGTGGGTGGAGGTGGCCCAGCCCATGCCCACGCTGCGCACGCGCCCGGCGCCCGACGTCGAGCCCATCGAGCTGGACCGTCCCGACTGGAGCGCCACCCGGGCCCGGCTCCGCCTGGCGGAGCCGCGCCAGGCCGCCACCCTGGCGCTGCTGCTCCCGGGGCTGCTGCCCGACCCGGAGCGCTCGGCCGTGCTGGTGATCTCGCTCGAGGTCGCGCGGTGAGCGCGGGGAACGGGCCGCCGGCGAGGGCGCGGGCGGCGCTCGCCCCGCTCCTGTGCGCGATCGCGCTCGCGGCGCTGCTCGCCGCGTGCGGCCGGGGCGACCCGGGCCCCCGGCTCACGCAGGGGGTGACCTACGGGGGTGCCGCCGCGGAGGCCCTGCGCGCCGCCTTCGAGGCCGGTCGCGGCCGCCACCGCGTGCTGGCGCTCATGTCGCCGACCTGAGCGCCCTGCCTGCGCGCGACCCGGGTGGTCGCCGAGGTGGCCGAGCGCGTGGGGTCGCGCGCCGACGTGCACGTCGTGTGGCTGCCGATCCTGCGCAGCGACTCGCCCGAGGCCGCCAGCGAGGCGACGGCCGACCTCGGCGGGGCGCCCGTGCGCTCGTGGTGGCTCTCGGACAACGACCCGGCCGAGGCCTTCGCGCGGGCGCTCGCGCTGGCGCGCAGCCACGTCGCCTGGGACGTGGTGCTCGTCTACGGGCCCGACGCGCGCTGGGAGGGCGGGCAGCCGCCGCCGCCCGCGGCCTGGTGGCATCAGCTGGGCGGCGAGGCGCCGTCCCGACGCATGGGCCCCGACTTCGAGCGGCAGCTCGAGGCTTCCCTGCGCTGAGCCGGGAAGACCGGCGCGGTCCGAGCGGGCCTGCCTGCGCGCCTGCGCGCGGCACGGCTCGCAGGCCCGGCCGTCGGGTCTCACTTCGTGGCGGGCCCCCCGGGCGCGGAGCCCCCGGGGCCGGTGCCGGGGCCCTGGGGCGTGCTCGGGCCCGGAGGCGGCTTCGTCGAGCCCCCGGAGGACGGCTGGTGCCCCGTGAGCACCTTCGCGGGCCGGAAGATGAAGGTGAAGGCGTCGCTGTAGTAGGTGGTCCAGCCCCAGCCCGTGCGGGCGTAGCGCTTCATGACGACACGGGCGGCCTCGATCATGTGGAGCGCGCGGGCGCGCAGCCGGCCATCCAGGCGCAGCAGCACGCGGTCCAGGCTCCGCCGGGCGCGGAAGCGCGGATCCTGGGGCGGGATCACGAGCAGGTTGCCCTGGTAACCGGGCTCGTCGATCAGCTCCCAGGCCGGCAACGTGCGCTCGTCCTCGTCGGTGAGCGCGCGCCCGTCGTAGGCCTCCAGGCAGTCGCTCAGGCGGATCGTGGGCACGTAGGTCACGGTCACGTAGTCCACGTGCCCCCGCAGGTCGTCGGGGATGAACCGATCGAGCTCGCTGGCGTAGATCGCGTAGGCCGCCAGGTGGAAGGCGCTCATCCGCAGCCAGAAGCGCATCAGGCACAGGTTGGCCACCGAGCGTGGATGCGAGCGCCGGTCGCGCCCGGCCTCGACCTCGAACCAGGCGGCGTCCAGCAGCACGAGCGCCTCGTCGTGGGCGGGCAGGACCTCCTCGAGCAGCCGCCGCCCCAGGCGGGCCAGGCCGTCCTCGCTTCCCTGGAGCGCGTCGTCGCAGGGGCGGCGCCGGGCGAACCAGTCGGGCTGCAGGCGCAGGGGCGCGGCGCGCTCGAAGGCCGACCAGGCGCTGGCGGCGCGGTGCCCCCAGAGCCCGTCGGCCCACGGCGTGGGCTTGACCAGCAGGGCCATGGCACGGCACTGGGCGTCCAGGGCCGGGTCGCCGGCGCGCAGCCGCACGTAGCGATCGAAGGGGACGAGCTCGGGCGCCAGGCGCGCCAGGAGCGCATCGTCGCGCGGGCAGAGGTCGAGCCAGGGGGTCTCGGGGAAGGGGTAGAAGAGGTAGCGGCCCCCCGACGCGCGGGCCGCGCGCGCCAGCGGCCACTGGCCCCACGAGGAGGGCGTGTGGTTGCTCCACAGGCACACGGCCCCCGGCCGGAAGAACCACACGGGGGTGGCCGAGAGGTAGCGGTGCCCGCGCGTGGGCAGCGGTCGCAGGTGCGCCGTCGGCCGAGGCTTGGGGCCTGCGGGGGGCGTGACGGGCTGCGGCAGGACCCCGTCGGGCGGCGGCGGCCCTCCCCCCAGCCCCTTGAGCAGCCCTGCGAGCACGCGTGCGCGCTCCACGGGGTCGGGGATGCTCTTGCGCAGCTGCTCCTCGAGCTCGGCGAGCAGCTCCGCGGCGAGCACCCGTCCGTGCCCGGCCGGCGCGAGCCCGCCCGTCTGGCGCATGAGGAAGCCGTCCAGGTCGTCCGGCGGCAGCATCGGGCGCGACGACCAGGGCAGGTCGGGCAGCTCGGGCAGGGGCGTCGCGTCGCCGAAGCGCGCCTCCGGAGCCACGGCGTAGAGCGTGCCGCCGTGGCGCGCGAGCACGGTGGCCACGGCCTCGGGATCGAAGTACCCGCCCAGGGGCCGGAGCTTCGTGCGCCAGACGGACTCGCGCCCGCTCGTGACGTCGGCGGGCACCCATCGCTCGGGGGTGAGGTGCCCCGCGACCAGGACGACCATGCGCTCGGCGTCCGACCGCGAGCCGGCGACGACCTCCGTGCGGTCGAGCAGCCGCGTGAGCCAGCGGGTGGCCGGCTCGAGCTCCGTGGGCGCCCCGTCGGCGTGCCAGGGGCGGATCACGAGCTCCCGCAGGTCGGCCTGCCAGCCGGGCGACCCGGCGAGCACGGTGCGCGGCGCGAGGCTGCTGGTGGCCCGCAGCGGCACGCCCCCCTGCTGCGGCCAGCTCCCCAGCGCCTCGATCCAGGCATCGAGGTCGTTGCTGAAGAGGTACTCGCTGGAGAACTCGGTCAGCCCGTTGGGCGGCGCGAAGGTGACGGCGTCGAACACGAAGAGCACGAGGCCGGCCTTGCGACGGCGCGCCTCGTCGGCGAGCCAGCGCACCGTGCCCGGCACGTCCAGCCGCTGGCGCACGTAGACGTCGGCCTCGGGGGCCTCGGCAGCCCCGGCGGGCTCCGGGCGCCCGACGCTGCCGGAGAGCAGCGCGGCCAGGATCACGGCCGACCAGGATGCGCGCCCCATGAGCGCTCCACGCGTGACGCACCCGGGATCGCCCCCCGGGCGGGCCCGCGAGCGTCCGACGGCGAAACCAACCCCTCAGCCGGGCGGTGAGCCCTGCCGAGCCGGGGCCGGTCCCCCGGGGCCATCCTACCGCCGCGGCGCCGCCGGGGGGGGAGGGACGGGCTCCAGGGCGAAGTCCACGGGCGGCCCGCCGGGCTCGACGTCGCGGCGCGTCTGCGGCTTGAAGCCCAGCGCCAGCCAGACCGCCACCTTCACGCGCGCCGGCGGCAGCCCCTCCAGGACGTAGCCGCCGTCCTCGGCCGTCTGGGTGGCCACCAGCGCCCGCACGCGCCCGGGGTCCTGGGGCTGGTCGGCGCCCGGGCGGTTCTCCTCGGCGTAGACCCAGACCCCGGCCAGCGGCCCGCCGTCCTGCGCCGTGACCCGCCCCCGCACCGCGAGCGAGCCCTCCAGCGCCACGGTCACGGCCGGCTGCGGCCCCTCGCCCGACACGACGAGGTCGCGCCGGTACCAGGGCGCGAACCCCTCGCGCTCGACCTTGAGGAGCAGGCGCCCGGGCTCGAGCCGGTCCAGCGCGAAGCGCCCGTCGGCGTCGCTGCGCACCACGCGCGGCCCCAGCACCTCGTCGGCGCGGAAGGCGTCGCCGGGCGCCACGCGATCCTCGTTCTCGGGCCCGACGTGGCCCCAGCGCACGCGCGCGCCCTCCACGGGCCGGCCGGCGGCGTCCACCACGCGTCCGGGCAGCGTGCCGCCCACGCGCAGCGCCAACGCCACCTCCTGCTCGCGCCCGGGCAGCAGCCTGAGCGGCCCCAGGGTCCCGCGCACCCAGTCGTCGTGGCTGGCGCTCACGATCAGGTCGATGCCCGGCGGGACGCCCAGCAACCGGAACCCGCCGGCCGGGTCGGTGACGGCGACCAGGTCGCGCACGCGGGCCCGCAGCTCGGGGGGACCCGCCGCCGAGACCTCCACGGAGGCCCCGCCCACCAGCGCGCCGTCGGGCGTGCGCACCTTGCCCACGAGGGCGGCGCCGGCCGAGAGCACGATGTCGCGCGTCACGGGCGCGAGGTCCGGGGGGACCGTGACCGCCAGGTCGGCCTCCTCCGTGAGCGGCGCGTACCCGGGCGCGGTCACGCGCAGCTCGTAGGCGGCGGCGTGCAGGCCCACGACGCGGTAGCGCCCCTGAGCGTCGGTGAGCGCGGCCTCCTCGCCCTCCCAGCGTCGGCGCGGGTCCACCAGCGCGACCGTCGCGTAGGGCACGGCCCGCCCGTCGGCCGCCGTGAGCCGGCCGCTCACCGTGCCGCCCCGCTGCAGGGCGACGTCGAACACGAGCGTCTCGCCGGCCGCGACGCGCCGGCCCGCGAAGGCGTCCGCGCCGGCCCCGTAGGCCTCGTAGCCCACGGCCTTCACGCTCAGGAGCAGCACGGGGCCCGGGGCCACGTGGGCCAGCGCGTAGCGCCCCTCGGCGTCGGTGACCGTCGAGACGGGCGAGAGGGTGGTGGCCAGCCCCGCCAGGAGGGTGACCTGGGCCTCGGCGACGGGGGCCCCGCTGCGCGCGTCGGCGACGCGCCCCTCCACGCGGCCGGAGCGCACGACCACCACGTCGCGCTGCGCCACGCCCTCGGCCACCAGGGCCTGCCCGGTGGGTGCGTACCCCTCGGCCCAGGCCTCCACGAAGTAGCGCACGCCGGCCACGAGCGTGTCGAGCCGGTAGGCGCCGTCGGGCCCCGCCGTCACGTCCACGCGGTCCACGCGCTGGAGCCGCTCCCCGGGCAGGGCCACGGCGACCAGCCGCGCGCCCGGCACGGGGCGCCCGTCCTCGTCCCGCACGGTGCCGGTCCAGCCGGCCCCCGGGTCGAGCACCACGCGCAGCCGGCCGCTGCGCTCGTCGAGGGTCACGCGCACGTCGGTGCGGAAGGCGGTGGCGAAGCCCGGGGCCGAGACGCGCAGCAGGTAGCGGCCGGGGGACAGGTCGCGCAGGGTGAAGCGCCCGTCGGCGAGCGCATCGGCCTCGGCCAACGGGTCGGCCACCGACTGCAGGTCGAAGAGCCCGGCCCGCAGGTCGAAGCGGTCGGGGCGGCTGCGGTCCAGGAACACCTGCACCTGCGCCTTGCCCACGGGGCGCCCCGCGGCGTCCACCACCTCGCCCGTGAGGGTGGTCGGCGCCCCGAGCAGGATCTCGCCCAGGTCGGTGGTGCGGTCCCGGGCCACGGCCACGCCCATGCGCACGACCTCGCGGTAGGGCGGATGGCGGATCACGAGCGCGTAGCCCGCCCGCGCCCTGAGCTCGGGGAAGACGAAGGTGCCGTCGGCCGCCGTCTCGACGGTCTGGGTCAGCCGCTCGGGGGGCTCCGCGGGGTCGGCGGGCGCGACGCGCCCCCGCCGCTCCTTGGCGCAGAGCACCAGCACGGCAACGCCGGGGAGCGGGCGCGCGGGCTCCCCAGGCACGTGCAGGCGCACGCTGCCGGTGAGCGCGCCGTGCCCCAGCGCGAGCCCTTCGAGGCCGGGCACGGCGCTGCGGTCGGCGCGGCGCCGGAGCTCGGCGGCCAGGTCGCGATCGGCTCCCAGGAGGTCGTCCCCGGCCCCCGGGGGAGCCGCGGCGCGCGCCCCCCAGGGCAGCCAGCCGCCGTCGCTCAGCGCTCCCCAGCCCAGGAGCAGGAGGACGAGCAGGACGGCGGCGGCGATCCCCACCTGGACGCGCGACATGCGGAGCGAAGATCCGGGGAGCGGAGGCCGCGGAGGACGGCCACGCGCCGCCCCCCGAGGCTCCGCAAGCCTACTCCAGCATGCTGCGCAGCATCCAGGCCGTCTTCTCGTGGACCTGCAGGCGCTGGGTGAGCAGGTCGATCGTGGGCTGGTCGCTGGCCTTCTCGGCCGCCTTGAACACCTTGCGGGCCGTGCGCGCGACGGCCTCGTGGCCCTCCACCAGT
>CAZPOZ010000189.1:0-6144 GCA_964588235.1 uncultured Planctomycetales bacterium | reverse complement strand
GCGCCCGGCTCCAGCGCGCCGCACGTCCCTCGCATCGCCCCTCTTGGTGGCGTTGCGGCTCAGCCCAGCTCGAGCTGGCGTTTGGCGTCCACCTCGTCGCGGTCCAGCCGCTCGCGGGCCTCGAGCAGACGGGGACGGGCCGGATCCTCGGGGTCGAGCGCGTGGAAGGCCTGCCGCAGGATCTGGATCGTCATGCGCAGCAGGCGCACGAGGTCGCCGGCCGCCAGCGAGGTCTTGTCGAGCACCGCGTCCAGGCCGCGGCCCTGGGCCCAGGCCTCCACCGGCCCCGAGACGCCGAAGTCGGGGGGGCGCGTCAGGTCGCGGATGCCCAGGTCGTGCTCCTCCTCGGCCCAGGCCTGCATGTGGCGGGCGAAGGGCACGGCCAGGCCCTTGAGCGCCCGCGTGGGGGCGGCCGAGGCGTCGGAGGGCTTGGGGTCGTAGACCAGGGCGGCGAAGAGCAGCGCCGTCTCCACCGGGTCGGCCCGCTCGAGCCAGCCGCCGTGCCAGAGCTCGGTCACGGCCACCTCGTAGCCGTTCACCTGCGCGCACAGCCTGCCCTTGGGGGTGAGCCCCTCCGCGTCCAGGTAGGCGCGGCGACGCAGCATCGTCAGGCGCGCCGAGATCACCCCCGCGCCCGTCGCCCCGCGGCCGCCCTGGCCGTGGTCGCGCTCCCAGCGCGCGAACGAGCGCTCCCAGGCGTCCGGGACCCGGTCGCCCACCCGCCTCCAGAGGTTGAGGATCGTGCCGTAGTTCAGGTTGAAGCGGCTGCGCACGGGCTCCACCGCCCCCGACTGCAGGCGCGTGAGCTCGGGGAAGGTGATGCGCCCCTCGTCGAACAGCGCGAACACCCAGCCCTTCTCGTCCAGGCCCTGGCGGCCGGCGCGGCCGGCCATCTGCCAGTACTCCCGGGCCAGGATGGGGCCGAAGCCCACGCCGTCGAACTTCGTCAGCGCGTGGAAGCAGACCGTGCGCGCGGGCATGTTCACCCCCAGCGCGAAGGTCTCGGTGGCGAACAGCAGCCGGATGCGCCCGGTGGTGAACAGCCGCTCGACGATCTCCTTGTCGATGGGCAGCATGCCCGCGTGGTGGAACAGCACGCCGCGCCCGGCCAGCCGGCGCAGCTCCTGGGTGCTGGCCGCGCCCGTCACCTCGTAGCGCGCGGCCAGGTCGTCGAACGTGTGGAGCAGCGCGGCGCGGTCGTCCTCGGGCAGCAGGTCGCGGCGGGCGTTGGCGTGGGCCAGGCGCTCGCAGTCCATGCGGCTGAAGCAGAAGTAGATCGCCGGCAGCAGGCCGTGCTGCTCGAGGTGGCTGACCATCTCGTCGCTGGCGTGCTCGAGCGCCTCCAGCCGCGCCCGCAGGCCGCGGCGCGGCCCGCGGGCCCGGCGGCCGCCGCCCCGGCCCGGGTCGTGGCGCCCGACCTCGATCAGGTAGCGGCGCACCTCGTCGAGCGCGCGGGGGCCGCGGCCCGGGATCCAGACCTTGTGCGTCAGCGGCACGGGCCGCCGCTCCTCCACGACCACCTCGACCTGCGTCTCTCGCACGTGGGCGATCCACTCGGCCAGGTCGCGCACGTTGGGCACGGTGGCCGAGAGGGCCACGATGCGGATGTGCCGCGGGGCGTAGAGGATGGCCTCCTCCCAGACCGTGCCGCGCTCGCGGTCGTCCAGGTAGTGCACCTCGTCGAAGATCACGAACTCGAAGCCGTCCAGGCGCTTGGGGTCCTCGAAGATCGTGTTGCGGAAGATCTCCGTGGTCAGGATCAGGAGCGGCGCCTCGGGCGTGAGCGTCACGTCGCCCGTCATCAGGCCCACCTGGGCCTCGCCGTAGTGGGCGCGGAAGTCGCGGAACTTCTGGTTCGAGAGCGCCTTGATCGGCGAGGTGTAGAGCACGCGCCGGCCCTGGGCCAGGGCCAGGTCGATGGCGTAGTCGGCCACCAGGGTCTTGCCGGCGCCCGTGGGCGCGGCCACGACCACGCTCTTGCCGGCGAACACCGCCTGCACCGCGCGCCGTTGGAAGGGGAACAGCGTCAGGCCGCGGAAGGTCGTGGGGGCGGCCGGGTCGGGCGCCTCGGGGCCGCTTCGCATGGGCCGATCGTAGCCCGCCGCCCGCCGGACCCCGTTCGATTCGCGCGGGCCCCGGCGCCCCGGCCGGGAAGCGTCGCCCGCTCCCGCCTCGAGCTTGCGCCTCGCTACCCTACCGGCTCTTGCCGACGGAGCGCCCGCCGGGAGCGGCCGTGTACCGGGCCGCGTCGGGGTCGGGGGTGTCGGGGCGCACCAGGCCGCCGCTGTACTCCTTGCGCGCCAGCACCTCGTTCGCGTCCAGGTGCAGCGTGACCCGCTGGCTCTTGGCCTGCGGGTCCTCCACCGCGTAGGAGAGGCGGCGCAACCGTCCGTCCGGGCCCCGCTCGACGGTGGCCTCGGGGAACTCGTCGAGGATCCAGCGGCCGTCCACCCCCGGGTTGAGGGTCTGCACGGTCGCGAAGGTCATGCGCCGGGGTCCCAGCGGCCCCACGCTGCCGCACGCCGAGGCCAACAGGCCCAGGACGAGGGTGCCGACGGCGGCGCGCGCGGCGGCGCAGGGGGCGGCGGGCGAAGGGGCGCGCATGCGGGCACTGTACCGGAGGGACGGCCGGGTCGCGCGCCGGATAGGCTCCCGTGGATGCCGCCCCGGCTCGCGCTCGACCAGGTCGCCTTCGCCTTCGGCGCCCGCGAGGTGCTCGCCGACGTCTCGCTGGCCGTCGAGGCCGGCGAGTGCGTCGCGCTCCTGGGGCCCAACGGCGCGGGCAAGAGCACGCTGCTGCGCGTGGCCTCCGGCTACCTCGCGCCCGCGCGGGGGACGGTGCGCCTGGACGGGGCCGACCTGGCGGGGCTGCCCCGTCGCGCGGCCGCGCGGCGCATCGCCGGCATGGCCGCGGGCGAGTCGGCCGAGCTGCCCTTCCGCGTGCGCGAGTCGGTCGCCCTCGGGCGCCACCCCTGGCGCGGCGCCTTCGCGGCCCTCGGGCCCGCCGACCTCGACCCCGTGGAGCGCGCGCTCGAGGCCGCCGACCTCGGGGCCCTCGCCGAGCGGCCGGTCCCCTCGCTCTCCAGCGGCGAGCGCCAGCGCGTGGCCCTGGCCCGCGCCCTGGCCCAGCGGTCCGAGGTGCTGCTGCTCGACGAGCCCACGGCCCACCTCGACCTGGGCCATCAGGCGCGGCTGCTCGACGTCGTGCGGCGCGAGGCGCGCACGCGCGGCGTGGCCGTGCTGGCCGTGCTCCACGACCTGAACCTGGCGGCCGGCTGGGCCGACCGCCTGGCGCTGCTGCACGCCGGGCGCCTGGTGGCCGAGGGCCCCCCGGGGCAGGTCGTGGGCGATCCGCGCCTGGCCGCGGCCTACGGCGCGGCGCTCGAGGCCGTGCCGGTGCCGGGACGCGCGGCGCCGCTGCTGATCGCCCGGCGGGGGCCGGCGTGACGGGCGCCGCGCGCGCGCTCCACGGGGTCGTGCGGACGCTGCCGGCCGCCGCGCTGGCCGTGATCGCCGCGCTCGCCGGCTGCGGCCGCGGCGGGGACGCCCGCGACGGCCTGCTGCGCGTGCCGCCGGCTCCCGACGGCGCCTGGGTGCGCAGCGCGGCCACGGCGGGGGGGCGCGTGCGCGTCGAGCTAGCCGACGGGCGGGTGCTCGACCTGCCCGAGCGCCCGCGGCGCATCGTGAGCACGCTGCCGAACCTGACCGAGCTGGTCGCCGACCTGGCCGGCCTGTCCGCGCTCGTGGCCGTCTCGCCCTGGTGCAACCACCCTCCGGGCGTGGAGCAGAAGCCGCGCCTGGCCGTGATGCCGCCCGACGTGGAGCGCCTCCAGGCCCTCGCGCCCGACCTCGTGCTCTGCGACGCCACCTTCCAGGCGGCCTCGCTGGACCTGCTCGAGCGGCACGCCTCCGCCGTGCTGCCCGTGGAGACGCGCAGCGTGCCCCACCTGCGCACGACGATCGACCTGCTGGCCCAGGTGCTGGGCACGCGCGAGGCGCGGGCCCGGGCGCGCGAGCTGCTCCGGCGCCTGGACGCGGCGGTGGCCGAGGTGGAGGCGGCCCGCCCTAAGCCCCCGCCGCGCGTGCTCCTGGTGGGGCAGGCCGACCCGCTGCACGTGCTGGGGCCCGGCGCGCTGCTGGACGACCTGCTGCGCATCACCGGCTGCGTCAACGTGGCCTTCGACCTGGGGCGCGCCTCGGGGCCCTTCAGCGAGGAGGCCGTGCTCTCGCGCGCGCCCGACTGGATCCTGACCACGGGCGACCCCCTGCCCGAGGCGCTGCGGGCGCGCTGGGCCGGCGTGCCGGCGGTGGAGCGCGGGCAGGTGGTGGAGGCCTGGGCCGACGACCTCCAGCGGCCGGGACCGCGCACGCCGGCGGCGCTGCGGCGCCTGGCAGGCGTGCTCCGGGGCACGCTGCCCCCCGAGCGGCTGCGGGAGCCCGAGTGACGCGCCCGGCCCTCGCCGTCGGCGCCGCGCTGCTCACGCTGCTCGCGGCGGGCCTGGGGGCGCTCTCGCTGGGCAGCGCGGGGGTGGCCCCCGTCCCGGGGGAGACGGCCGTGGGGGCGCGCGAGGTGGCCGCCGTGCTCACCGGGGGGGAGGTCTCGGCGCAGGCCCGCGCGATCGTGCTGCGCGTGCGGCTGCCGCGCGTGCTGGCGGGGGCGCTCGTGGGGGCGCTGCTGGCCGTGGCGGGCGTGCTCTTCCAGGCGCTGCTGAGGAACGACCTGGCCGAGCCCTACCTGGTGGGGGTGGGGCCCGGGGCCGCGCTGGGCGTGACCCTGGCGGCGTTGGCCGCCGGCGGCCAGGGCCTGCCGTCGCCCGCGCTGCGCAGCGCCGCGGCCTTCGTCGGCGCCGTGGGTGTGGGCGCGCTGGTGTTCGCCGCCGCGCGGCGCGCAGGGCGCTGGAGCGCCGCGGCGCTGCTGCTCCACGGGGTCGCCATCGGCCTGCTCGTCCAGGCGCTGGCCACGGGCCTGCTCTACGTCGCCGTCCAGCGCTGGGATCTGGTGATGCAGTGGCTGCTCGGGCACCTGGTCTCGGCCGACTTCGGCGACGTGGCCCGGCTGACGGCCGCGTTGGCCCTGGGCCTGTGCGTGGCGCTCGCCCGCGCCCGCGACCTGGACGCCCTCTCGTTGGGCGAGGACGGCGCCTGGCTCGTGGGGGTGGACGTGCGGCGCGCCTACCCGTTGCTGGGCGCCGTGGGCTGCCTGTGCGCCGCGGCGGCCATCGCGACCGCGGGGCTGATCGGCTTCGTGGGCCTGGTGGTGCCGCACCTCGCGCGGCGGCTGGTGGGGGCGGGGCACCGTCCGCTGCTGGCGGCCTCGGCGCTCCTGGGCGCCGCCCTGCTGGTGGGGGCCGACGCCCTGGCGCGGGTGCTGCATCCGCCGCTCGAGATCCCCCCCGGGCTGGTCACGGCGGCCGTGGGCGCGCCCGTGCTGCTGTGGCTGCTGCGCCGGGGTTGGTAGGGGGCGGGGAGGGCCGCGCCAGGCTCCGGGAGGGTGGCGGAGGGATCGCGGCCGCAGGTCGTGCGTCCTCTTGGCGGGGAATCGGCCAAGGAGGGGGTGGGCCGGTGAGGCCTCCCGCAGCCCGCGGGAGGCGGTCGGCCCGCCGGAGCCTCCCATGCGCTTCCCCTGGACCCGACTGCTGGCCCTTCCGCTCCTGACCCTCGTGACATGCTGCCTGCCGCAGGGCGCGCTGGCCGCCGACGGCGCGGCGCTCGGCGGACCCGCGCGGGCTGACTCCCCGGCGATGGCGGGCCCGCGGCAGCCCGGGCAGCCCTCGGGTCCCGCCCCGCGCAAGGGCGGCGGTCGGCGCGCTCCCCAGCCGCGGGTCACGCCCACGCCCACGGGCCCGGTCTACACCGCCCCGGGCGCCCCCCAGCCGCGGCTCCGCAAGGGCCCGCGCCCGTCCGTTCCTCCGACGCCCCCCCAGAACCCGACCGGCCCGGCCACCCCCCCGCTCCCCACGCCCCCCAGCGCCCCGCAGCCGACGCCTGAGCCTGCGCCGGCACCGGCGCCCGGGGTTCCCCCGGCGCCGACGGCCGCCAGCCAGGCGTCCTCCTGAGACTCGCCAGGTCCCGGGGGGAGCGGTCCGGCTTCAGGCCCAACGCCACCAAGATGGGCGATGCGAGGCACGTGCGGCGCGCTGGAGC
>CAZPOZ010000188.1:0-6152 GCA_964588235.1 uncultured Planctomycetales bacterium | reverse complement strand
CTTGAGGCGCGTCGTCGTCGTCATCGGCCTTCCGCTACCGGCCCAGCGCGCCGGTGGCTTGGGAACGGCCTTCAGAGGCCATCCGTGGGCCCGTCCGCGGAAGGAGTCTCACCCTCCGCGAGGCCCTACCCCCAACTTGGTGGCCATGCGTGCAGGGGCCCGCCGACCGGCTCAGGGCGGCGGCGACCCGCCCGCCTGCGCCGCCAGCAGCCCGCCCAGCGAGTCGGCCACGGCCTTGATCACGCAGGCGTCGTCGCCCGAGAAGCCGCCCACCTGCTCGGAGTCCATGTCGATCTGGCCCACGACCTGGCCGCGCGAGCGGATCAGCACCACGATCTCGCTGCGCACCGTGGGCGAGCAGGCCAGGTAGTTCGGGCGCGTGCGCACGTCGTCCACCCGCTGGTCGGCGTCCTCCGCGACGGCCGTGCCGCACACGCCCACGCCCACGGGGATGCGCGTGTGCTCCGTGGGCGGGCCCAGGGAGGGGCCCAGGACCAGCTCCTGACCGGCCAGCCAGTAGACGCCGACCCAGGAGGCCTGGGGGAAGGCCTCCTTGAGCGCCCGCACGACGGCGGCGGCCAGGGCGTCGCGGTCGCCGGCCCGGAGGGCCTCCGCGGACAGGGCCTGGAGCAGGGGGGTGGCGTCGCAGGGCATGGGGGGCGCGATCCTACGGAATCCGGGGCCGTGCGCCACCCTCCGGTAGGGTGGCGGCCTCCCCGGCCCGGCCGCTCCGGGCAGGGCTGCAGGCGCCTGGGAGGGTCCATGAAGGTCTTCATCGCCGTCGACATGGAGGGGGCCACGGGCGTGGCCCACCGCGAGCACCTGCTCCCGGGGGGCAACGACTACGAGCGGGCCCGGGGCTGGTTGACCAGCGACGTGAACGCCGCCGTCGAGGGCTGCGTGGACGCCGGCGCCACCGACGTGTACGTGAACGACGGCCACGGCAACATGCGCAACCTGCTGATCGACCGCCTGCATCCGGCGGCGCGCCTGGTCGTGGGCCCCGCGCAGGCGGTCAACAAGCCGCTCGTGCAGGTGACCGGCATCGAGGAGGGCGGGTTCGAGGCCTGCCTGCTGGTGGGCTTCCACAGCCGGGCCGGCACGCCGGGCGGCCTGCTCTCGCACACCTGGGTGGGCATGCTCGTGCACGAGATCCGGCTCGACGGCCGTCCCGCCGGCGAGACCCTGCTCGACGCGGCGATCGTGGGCGCGTACGGCGTGCCCGTCGTGCTCGTGACCGGCGCCGACGACGTCTGCCGCGAGGCGCGCGCCGACCTGGGCGCCGACCTCGAGGTGGTCGAGGTCAAGCGGGCCCTGGGGCCGAGCGCCTGCGCCTCGTTCACGCCGCAACGCACGGCGCCCGAGATCCGCGCCGCCGCGGCCCGCGCCGTGCGCGAGCGGGCCCGCCGCCGGCCCGTCGTCGGCGCCACGCCCGCCACGCTCGACGTCGAGTTCCACCGCCGCGAGATGGCGCGGCGCGCGCTGGACACCGGGGAGGGCTCGCCCCTGGGCGAGCGCGGGGTGCGCTACGTGGCCGCCACCGTCCCGGAGGCCGTGAAGGCCGTCTGGCGCGGCCTCGAGATGGCGCTGCGCGAGGACGGCAGCTTCCTCAAGTGAGACGGGAGCGCCCCCGCGAGGGAGCGCTCCCGTCGGTGGATCCGGCGTCCGTCGCGGAGCGCGCGGCTCAGAGGTCCTGGGGGCGGACCGTGCCGCGGCCGTTGGCCTTGCAGCGGCCGACGGCGGCCTTGAGGTGGCCGGCCACCGCGCCGTTGAGCGCGTCGAGCAGGTCGCCCGCCATGCGGACGCCCTGGCCCTTGATCATCTCCTTCACCTTGGAGCCGACGACCAGGTTGCCGCCGCCGCCCTTGGCTGCCTTCTTCTTCGCTGCCATGTTGCTCTGCTGCCTCCGAGAAGTTGCGTTGGATGGGGGTTTCCGCGCCGTCGCGACACACGACGGGTCGGTCCCGCGGCACGGATTCGCAAGCGAAACCGGCCCTAGGACCCCACGCGCAGCGGAATCTACCAGCGCGGGGGGACAGCCGCAGAAGAAAAGCGCGTTTTGCGCGCCTCGGGGGCCGGTACTCCGCGAAACGGGACCGTCCCCAACCGGGGGAAACGCGCGAATCCTGGCCCTGATCGACCTCTGGGAACGGGTGCCCGCGCCCGGCGACCCCGTGGAGCGCGCCGCTCCACGGGGTCGGGAAGTCGGTCGGCTTGCGATCCTGACGCCGAGCCGGGGCACACCGACGCGCTGGGCGGGAGGGAGCCAGCTGACGACCCGGGGTCGTGGCAGCGTCGGCGCCCGGCGCCGCCGCCGGTAGAGTCGCGCCGCCGGCACACCCCGGACGCCGACGTCCAGGGCCCGGGCCGCGGAGGCAGCCGTGCACCGTCCCCCCCCTGGGCTCAGGTCCTGGTCGCTGCGGCGGCCGCTCCGCCGCGCGCCGGCGCTCCTCCGGGCCCTGGCGGCGGGGCTGCCCCTGCTGCTCGTGCCCGGCGCGCCGGCCCGGGGCGAGGACCTGCCGCCGCAGGTGCTCCAGGCGCTCACGCTGGCCGCCGCGCTCCCCGCGCCCTCCCGGGCGCTGGGGTTCCAGTTCCATGCGCAGGGCGAGCGCAAGGACCCCGCCAGCGGGCAGGTGCAGGCCCAGCTCGAGCTGTCGCTCCGGGTGGAGCCCGTCACGGAGGGGGGGCTCGAGGGCTGGAAGACCACCGAGGTCTGGAGCGCCAAGACCGCCACGGCCACGAGCCGCAGGCAGGTCGAGGCCACCTTCTCGCGCGACCTGACCCCGCTGCGCGGGGCCACCTACGAGGACGGCACCGCCCACCCGGTGCAGGTGGACTGGCTGGGGGGAGAGCGCATCCTGGCCATCCAGGTGCGGGGCAAGGACCGGCGGGTGCTCCGCTCGGCCGGCTACGCCGGGCAGGCCGTGGTCGAGGTGGGGGGGGCGCTGCTCTGGGCCCGCCTGCTGCCCAAGGAGTTCCCCCGCTGCCAGATCGACTTCCTGTGCCCTTCCTGGAACAAGCTCGGGGCCGAGGGGCCGAAGGCGATGGGGCTGGCGCTCGTGGGCGGGGAGGGCCCGCCGATCCGGGTCCAGTCGCAGAACGCGCCCGAGGTGGCCGAGATCCGCACGACCTCCATCCAGGGCTACCGCGACGCGCAGACGCTCGTGTTCTCGGTGCTGCGGCACGCCGAGACCGGCCTGCCCATCCTGGTGATGATCAACGGCACGACCTACGCCGGCGACGCCCGCCCCCTCTGAGGGCGTCCCCCGCCTGTCGCTGGGGGGTGCTAGGTTCGCTCCGGAGCGCCCCGTGGTCCTTCGACCCTCCGCCCCGTCCCCGACCCTCCCCGTGAGCACGCCGTCCACGTCCTCCTCCACGGCCCCGGACGTGCGTCTGGTCAACGCGTTCGCGCGGCCCTACGAGAACGCCGTCGCCACGGCCCGCACCTGCTACTCGGCGCGCGGGATCGTGACCGCGGACGACGTCTCGGGTCCGGAGGGCCAGGCCCCCGAGGCGGCGGCCCGCAAGGCCGCGAGCCGCGACCGCATCGCGCGCTCGATCTACCAGGCGGGCCACCACACCACGCTGCAGCACGCCCACTTCCAGTTCGCGCTCTCCAACGTGTCGCGGCAGTTCCTGTGGACCTTCCTCCACAGCCACCCCTTCTACAACTCCGAGCAGGTGTCGCAGCGCTACGTGGAGGTGCGCCCCGAGCACGCCACCGTCCCGCCGCTCGCCGGCGAGGCCCGCGCCGTGTTCCTCGCAGCCCTCGAGCGCCAGCACGACGACTACCGGCGGCTGATCGGCCTGCTCACCCCCGTCTGCTCCGCCGAGTGGTTCCGCACCTTCAAGGCGCGGGCGAAGCGGCCCGAGGCCTGGGCGGGGGCGATCCAGAAGAAGACCCAGGAGATCGCCCGCTACGTCCTGCCCGTGGCCACGCACGCCTGCCTCTACCACACCGTCTCGGGCCTGACCCTGCTGCGGTACTGGCGCATGTGCGAGACCTACGACGCCCCGCGCGAGCAGCGCGAGGTGGTGGGGGCGATGGTGCGGCTGCTGCTCGAGCACGACCCGCTCTTCGCCTCGCTGCTCGAGGAGCCGCTGCCGCTGGAGCAGACGACGGAAGCCGCCTTCTACGCCTCGGTGTCGGGCGTGGCCCCCGCCGGGGCGCTCCGGCGCGCCTCGACGGCCGAGTTCGACGCGGCGCTGGGCGACCGGGTGAGCCGCCTGGTGGACTGGAAGCACCGCAACGAGGAGAGCGTGGCCCAGGCCGTGCGTGAGGTGCTGGGCATGCCCCGCACCCTGCTGTCCGACGACGCCGCCCTGCGCATGGTGCTCGACCCCGCCCAGGACCGGCTCCTGGGCGAGACGATGAACGTGACCACGCTGGGCAAGCTGAGCCGCGCGCTCTCCCACGCCTCCTACACCTTCCAGAAGAAGCTGAGCCACGCGGCCGACTCCCAGGACCAGCGCCACCGCATGACGCCGGCCTCGCGCCCCTGCTTGCGGGCCTACCTCTCCGACGAGCCCGACTTCGTCACGCCCGCCGTCGTGTTCCACGACGACGGCGCGCGCCGCGCCTACGAGGAGAGCATGGCTCGCACCTGGGACGACCTCGCGCGCCTGGCGGCGCTGGGCGTCTCCGACGAGGACCGCGCCTACCTGCTGCCCAACGCCCTGGCGCTGCGTTTCACCGAGTCCAGCGACCTGCTCAACCTGCACCACAAGCTGAAGATGCGCCTGTGCTACAACGCGCAGGAGGAGATCTGGCGCGCGAGCCGGGACGAGGCCCTGCAGGTGGCGGAGGTGAACCGGCGGCTGGGCCGCTACCTCCTGCCGCCCTGCACGCAGCGCATGCTGGCCGAGAAGGGACCGATCTGCCCGGAGGGCGACCGCTACTGCGGCGTGCGCGTGTGGACGCTGGACGTGGCCGACTACCGGCGCGTGCTGTAGCCCGGCCGCGGTCGAAGCCGTGGGGGCGCGGCTACGGCCGCGCCCCAGTCCGCTGGAAGCGCGGCTACGGCCGCGCCCGAATCCGCTGGAAGCGCGGCTACGGCCGCGCTTCGTGCATCCGGCGGCGGAAGGTGTCCACGGCCGACTTCAGCGCCGCGATCGAGCGCTTGAACACGGGCTTGAACGCCTCCACAGGCGTGCAGAACAGCTCGATCGTGGCCCAGGTGTCGTCGCGCACGGGGAAGACCTTGGCCACCTTCGTCTGGGCCGTGGCCTCCAGCGCGGCCTTCTCCACCCGCGCCCGCTCCTCGTCGCTCTCGATCGACCAGAAGCCCGGGAAGACGAGGCGGAAGAACTGGTCGTCCTTCTCGTCCACGATGATCACGTAGGACCCGCCCTCGAACTTGAAGGCCACGTCGCCGTCGCCGTCGATGCGCGGCACGTAGCCCTCCTCGGCGAGGAAGACGCGGTACAGCTCGGCTCGCTCTTGCTTGGTCATGGGACCGGATTCTACCGACCGTCCCCCGGGACGGCACGCCCCCGCCGCGGGGGGCGCCCCCGGGGGTCGCAGGGTCAGGGGAGGCGGTAGACGGCGCCGCGCCGGCGGCCCTCCCGCACGATCAGGCCGCGGTCGATCAGGTCCTGCAGGTCCCGCAGCCCCGTGCGGGCGCTCGTGCCCGTGAGATCCTGGTACTCGCGGTTCGTGCAGCGGCCGTGGAGCGCGAGGTGGTCGAGCAGCCGCTTCTGGCGGTCGGAGAGGTCGTCGCGCGGGGCGCCGCGGGGGGCCAGCCCGGAGGCCGCGCCGTCCCCCCGCGCAGCGTCCAGCTGCAGGTGCTCCGGGCCCGCCACCGGGGCGTCGCACAGCACGGCGCAGCGCTCGACCACGTTCTTGAGCTCGCGCACGTTGCCCGGCCAGGGGTGCCGGTAGAGCACGTCCATGGCGGCCGGGCTGAACGACTCGGGCCCGCGGCCGTGCCGGCGGCGGAGCTCGCGCAGGAAGTGCTCGACCAGCGCCGGGATCTCCTCCCTCCGCTGCCGCAGCGGGGGCACCTCCAGCCGGATCACGTTCAGGCGGTAGTAGAGATCCTCGCGGAAGGTGCCGGCCCGCACGGCCTGCTCCAGGTCCCGGTTCGTCGCCGCCACGATGCGCACGTCCACGGTCAGCGGCCGGGTGCCCCCCAGGCGCGTGAGCTGGCGCT
>CAZPOZ010000187.1:0-6173 GCA_964588235.1 uncultured Planctomycetales bacterium | reverse complement strand
CCAGCCCGAGGTCTCCGTCGAGATGGGTGTTTCCCGTTTCCCAGTGACGCATAGAGGCACTGCCTACAGTGGTGAAAGCCTTCCGATCCACGGAGAGATGACTCTGGGCATGGGGGGGCAGGCGGTCTGCAGTGCAAGTCTTCTGAAGTCGAACGTGCATGCTGCGGTGCGCCTCCAGGCACCTCCTGGAACGCCTCCACACCTGTGCGTGTGCGCACCGGCGACGGTACCGTCAGGGACGCCTCTCCTTGTCACGATCATTGCTTGCGACAATGACCCCTTGAGTGATGACGAGAATCGCAAGCACCACAAGGGGATCACGTGGCTGGAGCAGGAGGTCCTGTATCCCAGCGGGCAGTACGCGGGGGCGGGCCTGGGAGCGCTGCCTGTGGGAGACTACCGCATCCGAGTTCGAGCAACCGACAACGAGGGCGTGACCGTAGAGCAAGAACTGCCCATTCAGGTGGTCCCCGCGGGTTCCGCGTCTTCGTCAGTGCACCCGGCCTGTCCACGTGACTGCGAACGGGGATGCACGAGATAGGTCTTGTCCGCGCGGCGCCCTCGGGCGTGTCGCTCCCCCCGCTCAGCGGGGGGGAGGCGTGGGCGCGGCGCCTCCCGGCCCGGCCGAGGGCGGCGGGAGACGGAAGAACTGCCGGATCAGCTCGCGCAAGCGCAGGGTGCCGGCCTCGACGCGCGCCCGGGCCTGGGCGTCCAGCGCGGCCCGGGCCTCCAGCAGCCCCTCTTGGCGCAGGGTCACCACCTCCGCCAGCTTGCCGGCAAGGTCGGGGGCCAGCTCGAGCGCCTCCCGGAGCGCGGGGGCCTCGACCTCGATCAGGCGCGCGTCGGTCAGCGTCTTGACCGTGGCCGCGCGGTCCTGGCCCGTGAGCAGGCTCATCTCGCCGAACAGGTCGCCCGGCCCGAGGGTGGCCACCGTGCGCGCGTGGGCACCGTCCTGGATCACCACCCCCACGCGGCCGGCGTCCACCACGTAGCAGGAGCGGCCCTGGGCGCCCTGACGGACCACACGTTCGCCCGCGGCGAACTCCACCGCGTGGGCGCCCCGGGCCAGCACGTCGAGCACGTCGGGGGGCAACGCCTGGAACAGGGCCACGCCCGCCAGGCGAACGCGCACCGCGTCGCCGTCCAGGCCCGCCTCGCCGCCCTCGGCCCGCCCTCGGCGCAGCTCGCGGATCGGGAAGGGGATCGAGATCCCCGCGCGGCGGAAGTGGTACCAGATCTGCACCCGGGCCTCCGACAGGATGTCGGGCATGCGGCCCACGTCGGTCAGCCAGACCTTGACCTCGTAGTCGATGCCGCTGTCGGCGAAGCGCGCCAGGCGCACGATGGGGGCCGGCGCCGCCACCAGGCCCTCGACGTCCTCCATGGCCCGCTTCAAGACCTCGCGCACGCGGTTGGGCGGCGTCTCGTAGGGGGCCGAGACGGTGACCAGCTCGGCGTGCAGCGGGGTCGGCTTGCTCTGGTTGCGCAGCACGCCGGCGGCGACGATGCGGTTGCTGACCGTGATCACGTCGCCCTGCCGGTTCCGGAGGCGCGTGCTGCGGCGGGAGACGGCGATCACCTCGCCTTCGTGGTCGCTGATCCAGACCCAGTCGCCGATGCCGTAGGAGCGCTCGGCGAGCAGGGAGATGCCGGCGAAGAAGTTGGCCAGCGTCTCCTGCAGCGCGAAGCCCAGGATCACGGTGCCCACGGCCGAGGCCGTGAACAGGGGCTCGAACCAGTCCGTCCGGCCCCAGATCACGCCGACGATGGCGAAGACGGTGGCCAGGTAGAGCAGGTAGCGGAAGGCGTCGATCACCAGGTCGGGCAGGCGCACCCCGACCTGCTGCGTCACGAAGGGCGACTGCAGGAAGGCCTTCGTCAGGTCGATGATCGTGGCGACCGCGAAGAAGAGCAGCACGCTCCAGGCCACGTTGGCCGGGGCGTGGTCCGCTCCCCGGCCCCAGGCCACGGGGCTGCCCGCGAGCCAGCAGCCCAGCAGCAGGCCCAGGGCCGGGCCCACGAGCAGCAGCGGCGCCGCCACGCTGCTCCACCAGGGCACCTCCCGGCGCGCGAGCGCGCGCACGATGCGGCCGCCGTAGACGGCGAGCGCCACCCCGGAGAGGACGCCGATCGTCCAGCCCAGGCCCGGCGCGAGCGCCAGCGGCTGCACGAGGGGCGTCACGGAGTGCGTCACGGCGGGCGGCACGGCCGCAGGCTACCCCCCGCCCCCGCCCCGCCAAGATCGGGGCCGTGGGCCCGCGGCTGCCCCTGCTCAGTCCTCCGCCGGCAGGGGCGGGACGCGGCGCGACTTGCCGTCCGCCCCCAGGGCCACCATCACGACCTCGGCCTCCGTGCACAGGCGGCGTTCGCCGGCCACGAGATCCTCGCCGAACAGCGTCACGGTCAGGCGCATCGACGAGCGGCCGACCGCGCGCAGGGTGGCCGTGACCACGGCCGCCTCGCCCAGCCGGACCGGCGCCTTGAAGTCCACCGTGGCGATGTGCGCGGTCACCACGGGCGAGCGCGCGTGGCGGATCGCCACGATCGCCGCGGCTTCGTCCATCAGCGAGAGCGCCACGCCCCCGAACAAGGTGCCCAGCGCGTTCGTCTGGCCGGGCATGACGATCTTCGTGAGCGTGACCGAGGGCAGCGGCGGCATCGGGGCTCCGGGGCGGGCGGTGCCCCGAGCATAGCCGTGGAGCCCGGCGCGCCCCGGTACAACGGTCACGCGCGCTCCCGCGCCCCGGAGGTCCGCCATGCCGCTACGTCCGTTGCCTGCCCTTGCCGCGCTGCTCGCGCTCGGGGCCGCCGCGTTCCTCCTCGCCCGTCCCGGCCGCGCGGAGGAGCCCGTGAGGCCCTACGAGCTGCGTTTCGTGGCGCTGAGCGGCTCGGGCAGCGCCACCACGGCCTGGTTCGAGGGCGCGCCGGCCGCGGGGCTGAAGGTGCAGGAGGCGCTCGACCGCCTCGCCAAGGAGGGCTTCCGCCAGGTGAGCCTCGTCCCGGCCTGGCGCCAGGCGCAGCTCACGGTGAACGCCTCCGGGCCGGCCTCGTCCACCTCGCCGCCCGACCCGCAGTTCGTGCTGCTGCTCGAGCGCGGCCGCTGAGCGGCCTCGGGCGGCCGGCGGGTCGGACGACCCCGTGGAGCGCGGGCATCCGCACGGGCCGGGTGCTCAGGCGGGGCCGAGCCGCGCGGCGTCCACCCGCCGGCCCAGCACCCCCAGCACGCGGGCGCTGACCATCAGCGCGTAGATGCTCGTCGCGCGCAGGACGAGCGCGGCCGGCAGGCCCGCCCAGACCTCGCTCTTGGCCAGGGCCAGGATCGCCGCCTCCGTCACGCCCAGCGCCCACCAGCCCACGCTGCCGGCCAGGCAGGTGAGCGGCCGCGACCAGAGCCAGGCCGCGGTGACCCACGGGCGCCTCAGGCGCGGCTCCTCGAGCGCCCAGCCCAAGGCCACCACGGCCATCCACCCCGAGGCCGCGATCAACAGGCCCACCTCCCAGGCGCCGGTCCCGGCCAGCCAGCCGAGCCCGCTCGGCCCCAGCAGCCAGAGCACGTTGTGCGGCAGCAGCAGCACGAAGCACCACAGCAGGAAGCGGCCGAAGGTCTTCACCCCGTCGCGATCGACCTCCAGCGCCGTGGCCCAGCCCGTCGGGGCGTCCTGGCCCGCGGCGCTGCGCCCCACCAGGTCGAGCTGCCAGCGCACGACGAACAGCAGGGCCGGGGTCTTGACCAGCCACGAGAGGAAGGTGAGCGAAGGCGGCCAGCCCAGCAGGTCCAGGGCGAACACGGCCCCCGTGGTGCCCGCCAGCAGGCCGGCCCCGTGCCCGCGGATGGGGAAGCGCAGGGCTTCCAGGGGCCAGCCCGGGGGGTAGTCGCGCACCCCGGCCACGCGCGCCACCGCCGTGCCGCGCCGCTCGGCGACGGTGCGCGTGTCCACCTGGACGACCTCGCCGTCCGGGGTCAGCCGCGGGGCCAGGTGGGGATCGGTGGGGGGGCCCGGCGGGGCCGGCGCTCCCGCGGCAGGCGCTCCCGGTGCGCCCGGGCCGGCCGCCGCCGGCTCCGGCGCCCCGGGCAGGCTGCGCGGGGGGCGCGGGACCGCCTCCTCGAGCTCGAACCCGTCGGGCGGCGGCCGGGGATCGTCCGGGGGGCCGGGGATCATCCGCCTGAGTGTAGGCGCGGGGGGGCGCGGGAAGCGCCGGTGCGGCGGGGCGTTGCCCGTGGTGACCCCCTAGACTGCCGGCGCCGCACCGACGGACCTGCTTCCTCGACCACGGACTGGAGCCCCGCGATGCCCGTGAGCGACCCTTGCGCGCTGCCGACGACCCGAGGGGCGTCCGCGGCCCGGCGTCTCGCCACGCCGGCGGCCCTGCTGGCCGGCCTGCTGCTGGTCGGCTGCGGCGGCGAGCCCCCGCCGCCGCCCTTCACGCAGCCGACGGCCGCCGACGTCGCGCTCCACGGGGTCGCCCTCGGGGAGATCGGCCGCTTCGAGTTCGACCGGGCCGTGCCCGCGTTCGAGGCCGTCCTGCGGCAGGCCCCGGGTTGGCACGACGCGCGCGTGAACCTGGCCATCGCCCTGCTGAACACGCAGGAGGAGGCGCTGCTGGACCGGGCCGTGGCGGAGCTGGGCCGCGTGCTCGGGGCCGACCCCGCCCACGCGCGGGCGCTCTACGTGCTCGGCCTGATCCGGCTGTACCGCGGCGACGCGGCGAGCGCGCTGCCCCTGTTCCAGGCCGTGGCGGCAGCCGACCCGGACGACCCGGCCACGCACTACTGGGTCGGCTTCAGCCTGCAGACCCTCGAGCGGTATCCGGAGGCGGTGGCCTCCTACCGGCGTTGCCTGGAGCTCGATCCGTACGTGCAGAACGCGTGGTACGGGGCCTTCCAGTCGCTGCAGGCGCTGGACCGGCACGAGGAGGCGCAGCGCGACTTCGACGAGTACCGTCGGCTGGAGGCCAACCCGCTGGCGCGCTCCGTCCAGTTCAAGTACTCGCGCATGGGCGCCAAGGGGCTCGCGCAGCCCGGGGCGCTGCGCACGCAGGCCGAGGTGCAGCCCGTGGCGGCCGGCCGGCGCCTGGGCGAGGCGGCCCTGCCGCTCGCCGTCCGTGGGCGGCCCGTGGCGTGGGCCGCGGAGCCCGGTCCCCTGACGCAGGCGGACGTGGACGGGGACGGGCGGGCCGACCTGTTCCTCGTCGGGGCCGAGGGGCAGGGCGCCGCCGCGCGCGGCCTCCTGCTGCACGGCGCGGAGGGCGGCGGCTTCGAGGCCCGCGCTCCGCAGCCGTTCGAGGCCGTGACGGAGGTCAACGCCGCCTGCTTCGGCGACCTGGACAACGACGGGCGGGTGGATCTCGTGCTGTGCCGCCGCGGGCCGGAGCGGGTGTTCCTGCAGCGCGAAGGCGGGCGCTTCGAGGACGTGACGGCGGCGGCCCGCCTGGACGCCGACCCGTTCGACAGCCGCGACGGCCTCTTGGCCGACCTGGACCACGACGGCGACCTGGATCTCTACCTCGTCAACCGCGACGGACCCAACGCCTGGTTCGTGAACAACCTGGACGGCACCTTCCGCGCGCTGGGGAAGGAGAGCGGGCTGGCCGGCGACGGTCGCCCCTCGTCGGGCGTGATCGCCGCCGACCTGGACGCGGACCGCGACCTGGACCTCGTGCTGCTCCACGCGGACCCGCCGCACGAGGTCTTCTGGAACGAGCGGCTCTGGTCGTGGCGCCGCGATCCGGGTCCGCTCGCGGCCTTCGCGGCCTCGTCGGCGCGCCGGGGGGTGGCGGCGGACGCCGACGGAGACGGGCTGCCGGAGCTCTACGTGGCCGCCGGGGAGGGCGTGACGCGCTGGGCCCGCTCGGGGCGCGGGCCCGGATGGGCCCCGGAGCCCGTGCTGCGCCTGCCGGCGCACGCGCCGCCGACGGCCGCGGGGGGCGGGTCCGCCCCGCACCCCGTGCCCGCGGTCTGCACGCAGGTCGCGGTCGCCGACCTGGACGGCGACGGGCGCCTGGATCTCGTGGGCGGCGGCGACGGCGTGTTCGGCGACGCGACGCTGGTGGAAGGCCGCGCGCTGGTGGGCGGCGGCGCCGGCCGCGGGACCGCCGTCGGCCGGGCGGAGTCTCCGGCGCGGGCCTCGTGGCTGCTCGTGGCGCTGCTCGACCCCCGCCAGGGCCCGGTGCTG
>CAZPOZ010000186.1:0-6178 GCA_964588235.1 uncultured Planctomycetales bacterium | reverse complement strand
CGAACGCGGATCCCCCGTTGGAGGCCGAGGAGGTGTCGAGCAGGGTGCCGGTGGCGCCGGCGGCCGCGAAGCCGGCGCCGCCGCCACCGCCCACCGCGTTGCCCGCGCCCCCAGGGCCGGCCGAGCCCGCCCCGCCCGCCATCAGGCCGAAGAGCGAGTTCGCCGAGGTGCCGGGCGAGGCTCCGGCGCTGGGGGCCACGATGGGCCCGGCGCCGCGTCCGCCGACCCCGCCGCCGGGACCGGCCAAGCCGCCCGCGCCCCACGGAGGAACCGCACCGCCGTTCGTGTAGTCCGTGCTCCCGTCGGTATCGAGGCCGAACCCGCCCGGCGAGCCGCCCAGGACGATCGTGCCGTCCACCTGGAACGAGCCGCGGCAGAGGATCACCAGCGGCTGGCTGCCCGTCACGGCCAGCACGTCACCGGCGCGCAGGAAGAAGGACTCGTACTCGTAGATGCCGTCGCCGTTCACCGACCCGCCGGCCCCCGGCGTCGTCGAGAGCGAGATCAGGTCGCCGCCGCCCGGGCTGAACAGGCCGGTGTTGCTGTCGAACACCCCGTCCCCGCCCCCACCGAGGTAGGGCTTCCAGACCGCCTTGAGGCGGCTCAGGCCTCCATCCGCGTCGGTGTTGGCCTCGAGGCCCCCGAGGTTGAGGAAGCGGAACGCCCCGTTCCAGTTGGCCGTCGTGGACTGCCCGCACTGCAGCGCCGTCCCCGGCGGGACCGGGCCGAACTGCAGCGTGAAGTTGGGCGTGGTCCAGGGGGCCAGCACCGGGGGCGGAGGAGGCATCACGGGCACGATGCCGGGGATGTCGGTCAGCGGGCTCGTCGCATTGGGCGACTGGGTGAGCGCCCCGGGCTCGGAGCCGAGGCTGGCGTTGTCGCCCCACTCGGCCAGGTTCGTGCCGAACGACTCGTTCAGCGCGGCCGCTGCTCCGGCGATCTGCAGCGTCTGGAAGTAGAGCCGCCAGCCCTGCGAGATCGACGGGCCGTAGCCGCCCTCGAGCCCGGCGTACACCTGGCCGGCCACGCTCGGACGGTCGGTCGTGACCAGCGCGTTGCCCGCCAGGTCCTTGATGTTGCCCCGGAGATTGATCAGGTAGATGCCCTGGAGGATCGGACCCGCCGGCAGCAGCAGCACCTGGGTGGACTTGAGCGACTGCACCACGGTGGGCTTGTTCGTCTGGATCTGCTCGGGAGGCAACAAGGGCGTGCCGTCCAGCAACGCCACGCGCCAGAGCTCGACGTTCAACGAGAACTTCGTGGTGCTGTTGTAGGGCTCGACCGTGGTGGAGGGGTCGAGCTGCTCGTTGAAGACGATCGAGATCGCGCTCTCCAGCTCGACGCGGCCCACGTTCTGGGAGCCGGCGGCCGGCACGCCCACGGCACGCTCGTCGTGACGCGGGCTGCACTGGTCGGCGATCACGTGCGGGCGGCCCTCGTTCTGCAGGCAGAGGAGCAGGCCGCCCTCCAGGCTGTTGGACTGCTGCGGGATCGGGTCCGCCGACAGCGAGGTCGAGCCGCCGTTCTTGCTCTTGTCCTCGAAGCAGCGGCCAGCCGCGTCACAGGGGTGCACGAACAGGCTGTTCTGCGGGTTCTGCAGGCAACCCTTGTCGTCGCTACGGCCGTTGTCGCCGGCGACGCTCGGCATGGACCCCTGGTGATCCAGCGGCCTGCGCGACTCGATGAAGTAGGGCTGGTTGGGGACCGTGCGGAACTGGAAGGTGTCCGCGGCCAGCAACGGCTTGCCGCCCGTGCTCTCGACCGTGTCCACGGCCGGGAAGATCGGCATGCTGATCGAGTAGACGGTGTTCGGCGCCAGCCCGACGTCGGTCAGGTCGCCGAAGTTGGGGGCCCGGGGCAGCAGGGCCACCAGGTGCTCGTCCACGTGCGTCTTCTCGAAGAAGGGCCCGAAGGCGCCCACCACCCGTAGGGTGTCGGGCGTGATCGATCCGGGCTCGACCGGGGCGCTGAAGGCGAAGATCAGCGGCTGGTTGAGCGCCACCCCCGACACGTTGGGCTGGTTGAACCCCAGCAGCACGAGGTTGGGCGTGGTACCCGACTCGCCCCCTCCCCCGCAGGACGTGGTCCCCACGCCCATGGCGAGCGAGGCGCAGACGATCGGCAGCGTGTTCCAGAATCGACGCATGGTCAGGGTGGACTCCTGGAGGCAGGTCCCCGGCGCAGGGCCGGGTGGGGCTCGCCTCCGGATGTGGCGGGCCCCAGCGGGCAGGTCAGGGGTGGGGGGTCAGGGGGACGCGGGGGTCGAGGCGCTCAGGGCTCAGTTCGACGTCAGCGGGACGATCACGCGCGTCAGCTTGGCGGTCGCGTTGCTGATCAGGTTGCTGATCAGGTTGATCTGCCAGCGCAGGCAGCGCATGCCGTCGCAGTCGTCGATCTTCTTCGTCCACCCCGTGAAGGGGGCGGCCTGGTTGATCGTGACCCGGTCGGTCTCGACCGCGTCCGCGCCCTGGTAGAAGATCTCCACCGAGGCGCCCCCGGCCTGGACCGACGGGGTGAGCTGCGCGGCCTTGTAGTTCGACAGGTCGCCGAAGGTCTGACCGCCGAAGGCCTGCGCGCTGAACCCGGGGTAGGTGTAGAACTTCGTCTGCGCCAGGCTCACGCGCTTGGTGACGACGAAGGCCGTGTCGTAGAGCGTGGGCTCGGGGTTGAGGATGCCCGCAGCGAAGTTGGCCGTCGGGTTCGGGGCGTCGTCCTCGTAGGTGCTGTAGAGGCGCCGCTGCGGGTAGCCGCCGATCAGCACGCCCGAGCAGGGGAACGTGACGCCGAACCAGGCGCGGAACTGCTGCCACGTGTCGCCCTCGGGCACGCTCATGTCGAACAGGAAGATGCTGTCGCCCGGGGTCTGGATGTCGCCCGGATCCCAGTCGAAGAAGGTGGTCAGCGTGGGCCAGGAGACGAAGCCCGTGGCCGTGAAGAGCGGCAGGTTCCAGCCGCCGACCTGGCAGCCGGGGTTCTCGTTGTAGCCGCCGACGTGCGCGAACACCGGCTCGCCCGGCGTGTCGCCCACGTTGGCCGCCTGAGCCACCGAGTAGTTGCCGTTGAAGACCGTGAGGGCGCTGCCCTGGTAGTTGCCCGAGAAGGAGGTGGCCAGGTTCATCGAGTCGTTGGCCTGGTACCCCATGCGCAGGTAGATGTTCTGGTAGAGCGCGGCGAAGGTCGCGTTGCTGTCGGGGCCCCACTTCACGGCCGTGATCGTGCCCGAGGCGCCCAGCTCGTCGTCGCTGAAGGCCAGCATCACGCGCCGGCCGTCCTTCGTCGGGGGGTTGATGTTGTTCAGCACGGCGTTGAGCGCCGCGCCCGTCAGGGGGTCGGGGATGGCCGCGTACTGGCCCCGTCCCGAGTTGGGCACCTGACCCGCCTCGCGGTAGCCGAACACGCGCATCTCACGCGAGCTGACCGGCTGCCCCTCGAGGGTGTTCAGCGTCTGCGTGCCCCAGAGGGCGTCGGTCACGCCGGGACGCAGGTCGGCGTCGATCGTGTTGACGAAGCCCTCGTCGAGGGTTCCCCCCGTGGTGGCGCCCAGGCCGTCGCAGGTGAAGGTGCCGAAGGTGCGCGGGTTGACCAGCAGGTTGCCCGACAGGTCGCGCAGCCCCTGGAAGCACTGCAGGTAGAAGACCAGCTTGGCGCTGCCGAAGGAGAAGGTGGGCAGGAAGTAGTAGATGGTGGCCGAGGAGTCGGGCTGGAAGATGCCGGGGATGGCACGGCCCGCCGCCAGGTTGTCGATGTTGATCTGGACGCCGGCGTCGTAGCGGACGTCGATCGTCGTGCTGGCCGGCACGGGGGGCAGGGGCGGCGGCTGGAGCAGCGCCGGTCCCGCGATGAAGGTGGCCGGGTCCATGGGCTCGCTGAACACGATGCCCATGCGGCCGTTGCCCGGGATGTTGCCCGTCAGCAGCTCCGGCTCGGGCTCGAAGAACACCGAGAGCACCTGCGGGGGGACCAGCTCGCGCAGGTAGCCGGCGCCCGTCTCGAAGGTGGTGCGGAAGGTGGACTGGTTGGGGTCGTCGCCGCGGTTGCGGACCACGCCGAACTGGTTGTTGAAGGTCTGCTGGTCCTCGAAGGAGGGGATGAAGACCGTGTACTGGGTGACGGGCTCGAAGCCGAAGGGGTTGGGCTGACCCTGGTTCGTGACCGTGGGGTCGAAGCGCACCTGGCTGCCGTCCACGGAGAACGAGCCCTGCGGGGTGTCGCTCGAGTTGAAGCGGATCTGGATCGACTGCAGGTTGACGGTGGCCGGATCGACGAGCTCGCTGAACTTCATCAGCAGCTGGGCGTTGCGCGGCAGGGCCTCGGCGCCCGTCGGCGCGGCGGGGACGAGGGCCCGGTCCACGAACAGGAACTCGACGAGCACCATCTGACGCGCGGCCGCCACGCCACCGCCGCCGCAGGAGGTGCTCAGGCACGCCCCGGCGAGCACGGCCAGCCCGGCCGCCCACCTGCCCATCCTGGAGAGGCCCGCCTGGGACACGAAGGTACGAACCATGCCGCGCTCCTTCACGTTCGGTACGTCCGGTACGTTGCTTACGTTCGGTGGCCGACCGACCTCGTCCGGGCCTCTCGCCCGGCCGCAACGAGACCGCTCTCCCCCTCGCGGGGGAGACCCACCTGCCGCAACCGCGCCCACTCTACGCACCGCACGCTCCGCGGTAAAGGCTTTGGTCGCCGCAGGTTGGCTTGAAACGGAACTCGGGCCGCCCGTCAGGATGGCAAACAGCATTCCAGCGACATCCAGCCTGCTGCACGTTCGCAACTGATTCACCAATAACGAGTTATGCTGTTGATGCCAACCGGGCCGCCTCGGCGGCGCCCCGAGAGCCGTGGGTGCCCCCGTGCGGATCCGCACGGCGGGGGCGGGCTGGCTCGGCAGGTCCTCCCCCTCCACGACCGTGGATCAGCGACCCCCCGGAGCGCCCAGCAGCGCCTCCCCCACCACGGTGAACCGAGGCCAGCCGCGAAGGGCCCGCCCGTGGAAGGGGCAGTTGCGGCTCTTCGATCGCAGCGCCCCGCGGTCCACGGCCCGGGGCTCGTTCAGGTCCAGCCCCACCACCCGGGCCGGGGCCCCGGCCCGCAGGGCATGGGCGGGACGGCCGGCGATCCGCGCGGGGCCGGAGGTCAGGGCGGCCACCAGGCGCTCCAGGCTGAGGTGGCCCGGGAGCACGGCGAGGGTGTAGAGCGCCGGGAAGGCCGTCTCCAGGCCGATGGCGCCGAAGGGCGCCCCGAGCAGGCCGACGCACTTCCGCCCGTCGGCGTGGGGCGCGTGGTCCGTGGCCACGGCCTCGAGGACGCCCTCCTCGAGCGCGCGCAACAACGTGCGCGTGTCGTCGGCCTCCCGCAGCGGAGGCTTCATCTTGAAGTCCACGCCCCCCGCCAGGGCGTCGTCCACCGTGAGCAGCAGGTGGTGGGGCGCCACCTCGCCGCTCACCCGCGCGCCCGTCGAGCGCGCGTCCCGGAGCGCCGCCACGGCGCCGGCCGTGCTGACGTGGCAGACGTGGAACCGGGTGCCCAGGCGCAGCGCCAGCTCGAGGTCGCGCCGCACGGCCACGTCCTCCGAGGCCCGGGGGATGCCCGGCAGGCCGCGCGCGCTCACCGCGGCCGTCTCGTGCAGCACCCCCGGCCCGGTGAGGCCGAAGTCCTCGCAGTGCTGCATGACCAGGGCCCCGTTGCCCGCGGCCCAGGCGAAGGCCTGCGCGGCCAGCTCCGGGTCGGCGAGCCAGGCGCCGTCGTCGCTGAACGCCCCGGCCCCCGCGGCCCGCATGGCGTCGAAGTCCACCAGCTCGCGGCCCCTCAGCCCGCAGCTCAGCGCCGAGACCGGCACGACCTCGCAGGGTCCGGCCGCGCGCGCCGCGGCGAGGACCTGGCCGACGATCTCGGGCCGGTCGCAGACCGGCGAGGTGTTCGGCATCGCGTACACGCAGGCGTAGCCGCCCGCCAGCGCCGCCGCGGTGCCCGAGGCGATGGTCTCGGCCTCCCCGGGCCCGGGCTCCCGCAGGTGGACGTGGAGGTCGAGGAACGCAGGGCTCACCAGCAGCCCTTCGGCCGCCACCAGCCGCGCGCCGGCGCGCAGCCGCGGGGGCGGGGGCTCGCCCACGGAACGGAGCACCCCGTCCTCGATCCACAGGTGCCCCGGCCGGTCCACGCCCTCGGCCGGGTCCAGGAG
>CAZPOZ010000185.1:0-6240 GCA_964588235.1 uncultured Planctomycetales bacterium | reverse complement strand
GCGCTGGAGCCCGGCGTCGTGGTGATCGCCGACGACGAGCGCGCGCTGGCCCTGGCCGGCGTGATGGGCGGGGCCGGCAGCGGCGTGGGCGCGGGCACGACGAGCCTGCTGCTCGAGTCGGCTTGCTTCGACCCCGTGCGCGTGCGTCGCACCTCCACCCGCCTGGGGCTGCGCAGCGACGCCAGCACCCGGTTCGAGAAGGCGCTCGACCCGGTGGGCTGTCGGACCGCCGCCCTGCGCTTCCTCGAGCTGCTGCTCGGCGAGGTGCCGCAGGCGCGGCCGGCCGGGCCGGCGCTGGACCTGTTCCCGCTGCCCTACCCCGTGCGCACCCTGCCCCTCTCCTACGAGCGCGTGCGCCGCCGCCTGGGCATGCGCGTGAGCGATGCCGAGGTGCGCAGCCGCCTGCAGGCGCTCGGGTTCGCCGCGGCGGAGACCCGGGACGGGCTCGAGGTGACGGTGCCCTCGTGGCGGGCAACCCGCGACGTGACCGGGCCCGACGACCTGGTCGAGGAGGTCGGACGCTCGCGGGGCTACGGCGACCTCGTGCCGGTGGCGCCCCTGGCGGCGCTCAGGCCCACGCCGCTGCCCCCCGCCCGGCGGCTGGAGCGCCGGGCTGCCGCGCTGCTGAGCCTCACGCTGGGCTACGCCCAGACCACCTGCTACTCGTTCTACGGGGCGGAGGACGCGCGGCGTCTGGGGCTCGGCGAGCGGGCCCACCTGCGACTGGCCCACCCGCTGAACCAGGAGCAGGACCGGCTGGAGCTGACCACCCTGCCCAACCTGTTGCGGGCCGTGGAGCGCAACCTCGCGCACGAGGCCCGGGGTCGGCTGTGGAGCAGCACGCGCCTGATGGCTCCCGGCGAGCGCGGCGCGCCCGCGCCGGAGACGCCCGTGCTGGCGGCGGTCACCTGGGACCGGGAGGCCGGCGAGGACCCCGCAGGCCGTCTCGTCCTGGACGCCGTCGAGGACCTGCGCGTGCTGCTCGGGCGGCTCGTGGGGGGGAGCGTCGAGCTGCGCGAGGGCGGGCGGGCCCTGGCCCCGCACCTGCCGTCGCCCGGATGGCTGCACCCCGGCCGCTGCGCCTCGCTCGAGGCCGGGGGCCGGCTGGTCGGCGTGGTGGGGGAGGTGGCGCCGTCGGTCACGCGCGCCTACGGGCTCGCCGGCCGGGTCACCCACGCCGAGCTCGTCTGGGAGGCGCTCGTGGGCCTGGACGGGACCGCCCGGCCGGAGTACGAGCCGGTGCATCGCTTCCCCGTGGCGCCCTTCGACGTGGCCGTGCTCGTCCCGCGCCGCACCCCCGCGGCCCGGGTCGTGGACGTCGTGGCCGCCGCCGCGCCGGGCTGCGTGCGCAACGTGCGCGTGTTCGACGTGTACGAAGGGGCCGGCGTGCCCGAGGGCAGCCGTAGCCTGGCGCTCACCTGCGAGCTGCTCGACCCGGAGGGCACCTTGGCGCCCGCGCGGGCCGATGCGCTCCGGCGGCGGGTCCAGCAGGCGCTGGAGTCCGCCGGATGGAGCGTGCGCGCGGGCGCCCGCTGAGGTAGGCTGCCGTCGGCTGGCGGGGCGTGCGACACACGTCCCTGGGCCGATACGCAGTTTTCCGGATTCCCCTCTGAGGTCGGAACAGGCCCCGCTTCCGCTCCGTGCGGCCTTGCAGGGCCGAAGCCACCCGAGGCGAGCCCACCTGATCGTGGGGCTCAGCCGGACCCGTTCGGCGCCCCGCCGCCCTCCCCTCCCGGAGCCCCGTGGGGGGGGGGCTGCGCCCTGACGCGCCCGCCCGGGACGAGGTCGTCGCGCCCCCTCCCCCCCCCGCGGCGCGCGGGCTCCCTCCCCGGCGCCCGTCCGACGTCCGGGGCGGCCGGCGACGTCGCTGCTTCCGTTGGGTCCGGGTCCGCTCGCCGAACGGGTGGTGTCCCAGCCCGCTTGTTGCGTGAACACAGGTTGAATCGCGCGGTCCTGGCTGCGTCCTCGGGGCCGGGAGGCGGCGTCAGAGCTCCTCACCGATGCGCTGTCGGCATCGCTTCGTCGCTCTTCCTTGCCCCCGGCCCGATGCCGCGAGCCAGGACGGGCCGTACGCGGGGAGGGGCATTCCACCTGCTCTCAGCGCCTCCTCCGTGGGAGAGTCCGTCCCCTGGCGGCGCGCGCTTCACGCAACATGCGGGCCAGGCCGGGGTCAGCCCGGGCGCTGGGGCCGCGGCGGGGGCGGGGCACGGTCGAACTGGTCCTCCTTGCGGCGGCCCAGGCGCAGCGCGCCCTCCAGGTGCGCCCGGAGGGCGGCGTAGAACTCGCGCAGGAAGCCCTCGGCGTCGGCGTCGCGCTCGGCCACCGGCCACGCGATGCGCTTGCGGATCGCCCGCGCCACCTCCACCAGCGTGGCGCGGCGGTCGTAGGCGCCGCCGTCGATCCGCAGCGCGGTCTCCAGCGTCTGGAGCTCGTACACGCCGTAGATCGCCAGCTGCCCGGGGCTGAACGCGCGCCGCGGAGCGGCCTCCGCCCGCGGGGCGCCGAGCTCGGGCCGCAGCCGGGCCCGGGGCGCCCGCACCACGCGCGTGCCCGCCACCAGGTCGCCGAGCCGCGCCCCCTCGGGATGGAAGGCGGGGAAGGCGCCGACCACGAGGACCCAGGCCGTCGCCAGCAGCCGCAGCGGGAGGTCGATGCCCGGCAGGAAGGCCTCCGGCGCGACGAGCAGGCTGAGCGGCAGCCAGAGCTCGAGCTCGCGCGTGAGGTTGCGCGCCACGATCGCGCCGGGCCTCACCGGCCCGCCCGAGGCGTCCACGATCGTCAGCCCCGCCCAGCGCTTGCCGGGGGAGCGCCCGCGCCCGCGCACCTCCAGCAGCAGGAACCAGCCGGAACGCGCCAGGAAGAAGAGCAGCAGCGCGGCCGCCTGGAGCAGGCCGGCGCTGCGCCCGGTCGGCCCGCCGCCCAGGTTCCCCAACGCGAAGAGCAGCGCCAGCAACGCCATCGCGGCCACCAGCAGCAGGAAGTCCAGCCCGAAGGCGGCCACGCGCTCGCCCCGCGAGGCGAGCTCGAGCCGCAGCGCCACGCCCTCGGGCACCGGCAGCTCGAGCGCGCCCAGGCCCGGGAGAGCGCGTCCCGGCAGCACGGGGGGGCGGCGCGCGCTCACGCCCAACGCCACCAAGAGAGGCGATGCGAGGCGCGTGCGGCGCGCTGGAGCCGGGCGCTCAGGCCGCTTCCTCCTCCTCGCGCAGGCCGCAGGCGCGTCGTCGTCGTCAGCGGCCTTCCGCTACCGGCCCAGCGCGCCGATTGCTTGGGTACGGCCTGCAGAGGCCCTGCGCAGGCCCTTCCGCGGGAACGGTCTCGCCCTCCGAAGGGCCGGTTCCCTGACTTGGCGGCCATGGCGCTCACGCCGCGCTCCCCGAGGGGGCGCCGTCCGGCCGCCCTGCCCGACCCCGGCGCCAGGGCGCCGCGATCCACAGGGTCAGCAGCGCCGCGCCGAGCGCGGCCACCAGCCAGCGCGCGCCGATCGACTGCACGCGCTGGCGGAAGATGCCCTCGATCAGGCCCGCGGCGAAGAGCAGCACGACCGAGCCCAGCACCACGGAGCCCGCACTGCGGCCCGCCACGAGCAGGGCGTCGGTGCGCGAGCGCTCGCCGGGCAGCACCAGCGCGCGGGCCAGGGCCAGGCCGGCGGCGCCGCAGAGCACCACGGCGCCGAGCTCGGGCACGCCGTGGGGCAGGACCCAGGCCAGGAAGTCGGCCGCGAGGCCCCGGGCGGCGTGGATCTCGAGGAAGGCCCCCAGCACGAGCCCGTTGGCGAGCAGCAGCAGCAGCGTGGGCAGTCCCCCGAGCAGGCCCAGCGCGAAGGCCAGCAGCGCCACCGTCGTGTTGTGGGAGAACAGGAACGAGGCGAAGGCCTCGTGCGCCACGCCCCCCGAGCCGTCGTCGTAGAGGGCCGCGTGGAGCTGCTCGCGGCTCGAGGCCGGGCCGCGGCCGGCGGCCAGGCCGTCGGGCACCAGCGCGTAGTAGGCCTCGGGGTCGCCGCGCACGAGCGCGAAGCCCAGCGCGCCGCCGAGCAGCGTGGCCAGCACGGCCACGACCAGGGCGCCCGAGAGGGCGCGCACGCCGGCCGGGAAGGCCTCGGCGAAGAAGGCGCGCACCGCTTCGCTCCAGCCCCGCCGCACGCCGTAGACGACCAGGTAGGCGCGGGCCGTGAGCGCCTCGAGGTACTCGAGCAGGTTGGCGTCCAGCGAGATGGCCCGGGCCACCGAGAGCGAGGAGACCGCGGCCCGGTAGAGCACGGGCAGTCGCGCCAGCGACTCGGCCGACAGGCGCTCGGCGCCCCGCCGCTCGGCCTCGGCCACGAGGCGCTCCAGCTCGTGCCAGGCACGCTCGCGCTCGCGGCGGAACTGGGCGCTCCTGAGCACGGGGGCGCTCATCCGATCAGCTCCCGCCGCTTGACGTCGAGGTAGCGGTCGAGCAGCCGCGCCGAGATCGTGCCCGGCGCGGCCTCCACCACGTGCACGCCCAGGCGCTCGAGCCGGCGCAGCACCACGCGCCGCTCGCGCAGCAGGTCGGCCGCCACCCCCGCGCGCGTCAGGTCGCCCAGGGTCCCCGGCCGGGCGAGCGCCAGGCGCTCGAGGTCGGTGTCGGCCAGGGTCACGAACAGCGCCAGGTGGTGGCGCGAGAGGCGCGCGAGCGCCTCCAGCATCAGCTCGGCCGCGATCACGTCCACGAAGTCGGTGAAGACCACCACCAGCGAACGGCGCTCGAGCCGCCCGGCCAGGTCGAGCAGCCCCAGGGTGAAGTTCGTCTCCGCCTGCGTGTAGGGCAGGCGCCCCACGGCGTCGCGCAGCGGCTCGTAGGAGGAGAGGCGCGGGGCGGGGCGGACCCAGGCATGGGGGCGCTCGTCGAAGGCGAACAGGCCCACCTGGTCGCCGGCCTTGAGCCCGGCCCAGGCCAGCAGCAGCCCCGCCTCGGCGGCGTGGTCCAGGCGCGTCGCGCCGGCCAGCGGCTCGGTCATCAGCCGGCCGGTGTCGAAGGCCAGCACCACGCGGTGGCTGCGCTCGGCCCGCTGCTCCAGGCCCAGGAGCCGCCGGTGCCGGGCCGAGGCGCGCCAGGAGATCGAGCGCGGGTCCATGCCCTGGCTCCACTCCCGGAGCGCGTGGAACTCGCTCCCCTGGCCCAGGGTGCGCTCCACGGTCGCCCCCTGCCTCAGGTCGCGGGAGCCGAAGAACGCGAGCGCCGCCTCGCGCACACGGCGCACGTTGGGCACGACCACGAGGTCGAGCGTGAGCGCCTGCGAGCGCACGCGGCGCACCAGCCCCAGCGGGCCCGTCCAGCGCAGCCACAGGCGCGGCAGGGGGTAGCGCCCCCGGCGGCCGCCGTCCACGGGCAGCTCGGCCACGGCGCGCCCGTCGGCCGACAGGGAGGCCCGCCCCGTGGGGGGCGGCGGCAGCCGGGGGTCGGCCTCCAGGCGCAGCTCGACCGCCGTGCCCGGCGGGCCGGCGAGCTCCACACGCACCGGCGCGGCCTCGCCCCGGAGGGTGAACGGCGGCGCCGAGGCGACGGCGGAGAGGGCCCGCCCGCGGACGAAGGCCCCCAGCGCGTCCATGCCCGCCAGCAGGGCCAGGACCGCCGCCGCCGCTGCCCAGACCCGCCCGAGCGCGTCGGGGTCGAGCAGCGTGAGCGCGGCCAGCGGCACGAGGCCGGCGGCGAGCAGCACGAGGCGGGGGGAGGGGGCCACGGGGTGCGCTCAGCGGGGGGCCGGGAGCTCGCGGACGATGCGCTCCAGGACCGACTCCGGCGTCAGCCCCTCGATCTCGGCCGCCGGGGCCAGCACGAGGCGGTGGGCCAGCGCGGGGACGGCCACGCCCTTGACGTCGTCGGGCGTGACGAAGTCGCGGCCGTTGAGGGCCGCCACGGCGCGGCTCGCGGCGGAGAGCATCGCGGCGGCCCGCGGCGAGGCGCCGCACAGCAGGGTGGGCTGCTCGCGGGTGGCGCGCACGAGGTCCACGACGTAGTCCACGACCTCGTCGGCCATCCGCAGCCCGGACACGGTGGCGCGGGCCGCCTCCAGCCAGGCGAGGTCGGCCAGCGGCCTCAGGCCCAGGGCCTCCAGCGGGGGCATCGTGGCGCAGCCGCCGTGGGCCTTCACCAGCGCGCGCTCCTCGTCGCGCGGCGGGTAGCCGACGCGCAGCTTGAGCAGGAAGCGGTCGAGCTGCGCCTCGGGCAGGGGGTAGGTGCCCTCCTGCTCGATGGGGTTCTGGGTGGCGAGGACGAGGA
>CAZPOZ010000184.1:0-6263 GCA_964588235.1 uncultured Planctomycetales bacterium | reverse complement strand
TGTCCACGGCGATGGCCGTCTTGCCCGTCTTGCGGTCGCCGATGATCAGCTCGCGCTGGCCGCGCCCGATGGGCGTCATCGAGTCGATCGCTTTGATGCCGGTCTGCAGCGGCTCCTTGACCGGCTGGCGGTCGGCGATGCCGGGGGCGATCATCTCCACCGGCCGGGTGGCCTCCTTGGCGATCGGGCCCTTGCCGTCCAGGGGGTTGCCCAGCGGATCCACCACGCGGCCCACCAGGCCCAGGCCCACGGGCACCTCGAGCAGCGTCCCCAGGCGCCGCACCGACATGCCTTCCTTCAGCTCCTTGGCGTCGCCGAGCACGATGGCGCCGATGGAGCCCTCCTCCAGGTTGAACACCTGGCCGCGGACGCCGTTCTCGAACTCGAGCATCTCGGCCGCGCCGGCCTTGTCCAGGCCGTAGATGCGGGCGATGCCGTCGCCCACCTCCAGGATCGTGCCGACCTCGGCGACGTCCACCTTGGCGTCGAACTGCTCGAGCTCCTTGCGGAGCACCGAGGTGATCTCTTCAGGCTGGAAGCGCATGCAGGTCCTCGCTCAGGGGGCGGCTCGCTCGATGATCCGGCGCCGGAGATCGGCCAGGCGGCGGCGCGCGCTGCCGTCGGCGACGACGTCGCCGATGCGCACGACCGCGCCCGCCACGAGCTCGGGCTTGACGACGTTGGTGACCACGGCCTCGCGGCCCGTGGCGCTGCGGATGCTCTCGGCCCAGCGCGCCAGCCGCTGGGGCGGCATGGGCACGGCCGTGGTGAGCACCACGGGCACGCGCCCCAGGCGCTGGTCGAGCAGCGCGCCGTAGGCGTCGGCCACGTCGGGGAGCAGCGCCAGGCGGCCCTTCACGAGCAGCAGGCGCAGGAAGTTGCCCAGCAGGCCCGGCAGGGTGCCCGCCAGCCGGTCCAGCGCGGCGCGCTTCTCGGCGCCGGAGACCTCGGAGGCGAGGAAGAAGCCCCGCAGGCGGCGGTCCTTGCGCCAGGCGCCGGCCAGCGCGGCCAGGGCGTCGCCGGCCGCGCCCGCCGCCTCGAGGCCGCCCTGCGCCTCGGAGGCCTGGAACAGGGCCTGGGCGTAGGCCGTGCTCCCGGAGACCTGGCTCGTGGCGGCCACGGCTCAGCCCCGCGCCGCGCGGCGCGCGGCGACGACTTCCGAGACGACCTCGTCCACCAGGGCGGCGTGGCCCTCCGCGTCGAGCGAGCGCCGGATGATCCGCGAGGCCGCCTCGGTGGACAGGCGCGCGGCGTCGCGCACCAGGGCGTCCCACGCGGCCGCCCGCGCCTGCTCGATCTCGCGCACCGCGCGCGCGGTGCTCTCGTCGGCGGCCCGCTTGGCGTCGGCCTCGATCGAGGCCTTGAGCGCCAGCCCGTCGCGACGCGCCTCCTCCAGGATCGCGCGCCCCTCGTCGTTGGCCCGGGCGAGCTTGGTCTCGTACTCGCGCATCACGGCCTCGGCCCTGGCGCTGGCGGCCTGGGCGTCGTCCACGGCCTTCTGGATCGAGGCCTCACGCGCCTTGAGCCCCTTGAGGATCGGGCCCCAGGCGAACTTCGTCAGCACCACCAGGAGGAGGGCGAAGACGCCCAGCGCCATGCCGATGGAGAGCGGGTCGATCGAGTCCAGGCGGGGCTCCTCGTGGCCGCCGCCCGCGGCCAGCGCGGGGGCGGCCCCGGCCACCAGGGCCAGGAGGGCCGCCACGGCCACGGGCACGACGGCGCGCACGGAGGGGAGCGGCAGGGGGAGCGGGCGGGCCCAGCGGCGCATGGGGGACTCCGACGACGGGGAACGGCGAGAGGCGGGCACTGGGGGCCGGAAGGCGCAGCCGGCCGGGGGGCCCCGCGCAGGGCGAGGGCAGCGGCCGGGACCGCGGGGCGGTGGCCCTCGGACGGGCCACCGCCGCTTCCCCCCCGACGGGGATCGACGACCCGGGACCTCCCGGGCCGGGGAGGGGCTACTACGGCATCGTGAAGAGCATCACCACGATCAGGGCGAAGAACGTGAAGCCCTCGATCAGCGCGCACGAGATCAGCATCGAGGTGAAGATGCCGGGCCGGGCCTCGGGCTGGCGGGCGATCGACTCGACGGCCTTGCTGCCGATGTTGCCGATGCCCTTCGCGGCGCCCATGACGATCAACGCGGCGCCCAGGGCCACGCCGAAGCGGCCGAAGCCGACGTCGGGGAACAGGGCCTCGGCCAGGAAGGTGGGAAGCGATGCGAACAGACCCATGGGGGACTCCGGGGGGACGGCGCCGGCGGCGCCGGGTGGGGGGGGACGGTCGGACGGGTCGGCAGGCGGGCCGCCGGGCTAGTGCTCCGGATGGACCGCCATGCCGACGAACAGCGTGGTCAGGTAGGTGAAGATGTAGGCCTGCAGGAAGGCCACGAAGAGCTCGAGCAGGCTGAGCGCGACGCAGCCCAGGGCCGAGACCAGGGTGATCCCGTACCCGCCGCCGGCCATCTTGAGCCCGGCGACGCCGAAGGACATCACCACGGCCAGCACGATGTGCCCGGCCACCATGTTGGCGAACAGACGCACGGCGAGCGCGAAGGGCTTGACCAGGGCGCCGGCGATCTCGAGCGGGATGAACAGGACCAGCAGCACGGGGTGCACGTGCGGCACGAAGTTCTGGCAGTAGTGGACGAAGCCCTGCTCGCGGATGCCGGCGAAGTGGATGAAGAGGAAGGACACCAGCGCCAGCCCGGCCGTCATCGAGATGTTGCCGGTGGCCGTGCCCCCCAGGTGCTGCAGGTGGGCGTCCACCGTGCCCAGCGCGGCGCCCAGCGGGATCATGCCCAGCAGGTTCGCCGTCAGGATCAGGAAGAACAGGGTCCAGAGGACGGGGACGTAGCGGTCGGTGGCCTCGCCCAGGATGGGCCGCGCGACGTCCTCGCGCACGTACTGCAGCACCGACTCGACCAGGTTGCGCCAGCCGCGGGGGACCAGGTTCCTCGAGGCGGCGGCCAGCGGCATGACGATCATCAGCAGCAGGGCGGCCAGCGCCAGCATCACCATGTGGTTCGTGACGGCGTGCCCGCCCAGCTCGAACAGACGGTGCGGCAGCACGTGCGACTGCGGGTCGTCGCCGCCGGCCAGCAGCATCGGGATCGAGAGGCTCATGACGCTGCTCCGCCGCCGGGGGGCTCCGGGGTGCGGCCGGCGGCCCCCACCTCGGCGGCCGCCGCGCTCACCTCGAGCACGAGCAGGGCAAGGTACTGACCCCCGACGACGAGGGCGAACGCTGGCGCGGGCGTTTCGAAGGCGCGCACCGCGACGAAGGCCAGGACGGTGGTGACGAGCAGCCTCACGCCGGTGGCGAGGAACGCCGCGGCGGCCGGCGCCTCCGGGCCTCGGCGTGGCACCAGCGCGCCGGCGCCGTGCCCGGCCAGCGCGCCCAGCAGGGCCACGGCCGAGGCCAGGAGCACGGCCCCCAGGGCCGCGGGCCCGACCCAGGCCCTCAGGGGCAGGTAGGCCAGCGTGGCCAGCGCCGCGCACAGCAGCAGCGCCAGGAGCCCGAATCGTAGGAAGGTCGTCCGCACCGGCCCCATGTCCTTGCCGTGGCCATGTACTGGCCGCTCGGTCGCACGCTCCAGCGGGCCTGCCGGCCGCCGCGCCCGCCACCGGCCGCGCCCCCGTCCCGGGCGGCGCTCAGGGAGGGGCGCCGGGTCCCCGCGGGGGGGGGCGCTCGCCCCGGAGCGCGGTCCGGATGAGCACGTACATGCCTGCGGCGACCCCCAGCAGCGCGCCCGTGAGGGCCAGCCAGGGATCCGTGCCCAGGTTCCCATCCAGCCATCGACCGCCAAGGAAGAACAGGGTCACGGCCAGCCCGAACTCGAGCCCGGCCGAGGCCCAGCGGCCCCAGCCCAGGCCGGGATCGGCCTTGCGCTCCCAGGGGAGCGTCGGCCTGCGGTACGGCTCGCGGTCCGGCTCGTGCATCCCCTCACCCTACGGCGCCCCGCGCGGGGGACGGGCGCGCGCGCGGGGGAGGGCGCGCGCACCGGCGTATCTTCCCGCGGTGCGCCCGGCCCTCGACCGCCTCCTCTACCTCTGCTTCCTGCTGGTCGAGCTCGTGGCCCGCTCCCTGCCCCCCGCGGCGCTGCGGCCCCTGGCCGAGGCCCTGGGCACGGCCTGGTGGGCCTTCGACCGCCGACGGCGGGCGCGGGCGGCGGCCAACCTGCGCGTGGCCTTCGGCCCGGGGCTCCAAGGCCGCGCGCTCGCCGCGCGCGTGCGGCAGGCCTTCGTGGCGATGCTCCAGGTGCCGCTGGAGGTCTTCGTCCAGCCCCGGCTGCTGCGCAGCGCGCGCGACGTCGCGCGGCGAACGCGCATCCACGGCGACGAGCAGGCGGTGCGCGACGACTGGGCGCGGGGGACGGGGGGGCTGATCGTCACCGGGCACCTGGGCAACTGGGAGCTGGCCGCCCGGCTCCTCGCGCTCCACGGGCTCCCGGCGCGGGTCGTCATGCGGCCCGTGGAGAACCCGTTCATCGACGCCCACGTGCGGCGCCAGCGCGGCGGCGACGCGCGCGTGATCGGCAAGCGCGGGGCGGTCCAGACCGTGGTGACCACGCTGCGCGAGCGTCGCTGGGTGGCGCTGCTGGCCGACCAGAACGCGGGTCGCGGCGGCGTCTTCGTGCCCTTCTTCGGCCTCCCGGCGAGCACGCACCCGGTGCCGGCGGTGCTCGCGCTGCGCCTGGCGGTGCCGCTGTACGTGGGTGCCTGCCTGCGCCGCCCCGGCGAGCCCTACGCCTTCGACGTGCACCTGCGACGCATCGACGGCGGCCCCGCGGGCGAGGTGACCGACGCGCGGGTGGACGGGGTCCTGGCCGAGGTCACGGCGACGCTCGAGCGCTGGGTCCGCGCGGCGCCCGACCAGTACAACTGGCTCCACCGTCGCTGGAAGAGCCGGCCCCCGGGCGAGGCGCCCGACCCCCGCGTGCCGCCCTACGCGGTGCCCTACGGGGCGCCGGGCTGGGCCGGCTCGGGCGGCTTCCGCCGCCGGCTCGAGCGGGGCGGCCCGTAGAATCCCCGCGTGGCGCACGCCCCCGACCCGCTGCCTCCGTTCGATGCCGGGCGCTTCCACGGCCAGCCGCTGGCCGGGCGGTCCCACCTGGTGGAGACCGAGCGCTTCGCCCGCCCCGTCGGGCCCGACGCGCGCGCGGCCGACCTGCTCGCCTCCTTCCCCGACTTCCTGGGCGCGCGCGCGCTGCGGGGGCTGGCCGCCGCCATCGCCGGCGCCCACGCCGCCGGCCGCGGCGTGGCCTGGGGCCTGGGCGGGCACGTGGTCAAGGTGGGCCTGGGGCCCCTGCTGATCGACCTGCTCGAGCGCGGGCTCGTCCAGGGCCTGGTGCTCAACGGCGCCGCGGCCATCCACGACGCCGAGGTGGCCCTCGTCGGCAGCACCTCCGAGGACGTCGGGGGCGGGCTGTTCGAGGGCACCTACGGCAACGCCGACGAGACCGGCCGGCTGTTCGCCGAGGCCGCGGCCCAGGCCGAGCGCGACGGGCTCGGGCTGGGCACGGCGCTCGGCCGGACCCTGCTCTCGCGCGCGCCGCCGCTCGCGGGGCGCTCGCTGCTGTGCGCCGCCGCCCGGGCCGGCGTGCCGGTCACCGTGCACGTCGCCATCGGGACCGACACGGTGCACATGCATCCTGCCTGCCGCGGGGCCGACCTGGGGGCCGCCACGCACCGCGACTTCCTGCGCCTGGCGAGCCTGCTGGAGCGGCTCGACCGCGGCGTGTACGTGAACCTGGGCAGCGCCGTCGTGCTGCCCGAGGTGTTCCTCAAGGCGGTGGCCCTGGTCCACAACGCCGACCCCTCGCGGCGCGTGCGCCTCACGACGGGCAACCTCGACATGCTGCGCCACTACCGCCCGCGGGTGAACGTGCTCGAGCGCCCGGCCGAGCAGGGCTTCGAGATCACCGGGCACCACGAGATCAACCTGCCGCTGCTGCGCCTGGCGGTGCTCGACCTCGTGGAGCGCGCGCGCCGGGAGCCCCGGCCGTGACGCGGCCCCCGGCCGAGGTGCTGGCCGCGCTGGGCCGCCCGTGCCTGGTCGTGGTGGGCGACCTGATGGTGGACCGCTACCTGACCGGGGTGGTCGAGCGCATCAGCCCCGAGGCGCCCATCCAGGTGCTGCGCACGGAGGCCGAGGACGAGCGCCTGGGCGGCGCCGCCTCCGTGGCCGCCGGCGTGGCCGCCCTCGGGGCTCGGGCCACGCTCGTGGGCGTCGTGGGCGACGACGCGGCGGCTGCGCGCGTGCCC
>CAZPOZ010000183.1:0-6281 GCA_964588235.1 uncultured Planctomycetales bacterium | reverse complement strand
GCTGGAACCTGTTCTGGGCCTTCGCCTACAACACGGTCGGCATCGCGCTCGCGGCCGCCGGGAGGCTGGCCCCGGTGTACGCGGCCCTCGCGATGGTGGCTTCGAGCCTGGCCGTGATCGCCTCCTCGGCGCGCCTGCGGGCGCTCCTGCCGGACGACCTGCGCCCCGCCGGCCGACCCGGGCGGCGCGCGTAGAGTTGCGCCTCGCCGACGGGGAGGAGCGGCCGCTGACGCTGGTGCTGCGCTGAGGTTCGGGTCAGGGCCGCTGCACCTGCACGTCGTCGAAGGCGACGTCGAGGGCGCCCAGGCCGTGGTCCCCCCACATGCTGCTCAGCCGGAGGGTGTAGCGCACGTCGGTGCGCAGCGTGCCCCAGGGGCCGCCCGCGGGCAGCGTCTGGCGGATCACGCCGTCGCGCGACCAGGAGGCGCTGCCGTCGGGACCGACGTAGAACCCAAGGTCCACGAACTGCCCCGTGAAGAAGGTGAGCGGCAGCGTCTCCTCGACGACGTTCTGGGCCGCGTTCTTGATCCAGGTGCGCAGGAGCGCGGGGCCGCTGCACAGCCCACGGTAGGTCTCCACGCCCGCGACGGCGTTGCCCAGCGTGGTGCGCACCTCCAGGATCGTCGGACAGCAGATCGCGCCGCCCGGCGAGCCGGGGGGTGCGCAGACCGTGCCGGGCGGCAGCCGCACGCGGACGAACATCTCGAGCCCCCCCCCGACCTCGAAGGTGCGCTGCAGGTCGGCGGTGCCCCCCGAGAGGTTCAGGCACGGCGGAGTCGGGTCGCCGTGGGCGCCGTCCAGGGTGGCCGCGCCCCCGGGGTTGCCGATCCAGTCGGCCAGGCTGGCCCCGGAGTCGAAGCCGTCGTGGAAGACGACCGTGGCCCCCCCCCCGCCGCCGTCGTCGCCGCCTCCCGAGCTGCTGCCTCCGCAGGCGCAAAGCGACACGAGCGTCGCGCTTAGAATCCAGGTCGCACGCATGGGGCCTCCCTTGCGGGCGCGTCCCCAGCGGCTGCGGAAGGCGCCCCGCCGCGGGGGGCCTTCCGGGGCCGCCCTGGGGGCGGACGCCGGGCACGGGATCGACAGCACACGCCGGGCCCGACCGGCCGCTCCGGGGCGGGGCCGCGCTGGCGTACCCTGCGGGGCCATGCGAGCCGCCCCCCCGTCCCCCGAGACCGCCCTCCCCCACGGCCCGCTCCACGAGCGGGGCCTGTGGGGCCTGTTCGGCGGCACCCCGCTGCTCGAGCTGCGCGACCGGCTCGACGGGCAGGAGGGGCGCGTGTTCGCCAAGTACGAGCAGCGCAACATGACGGGCTCGATCAAGGACCGCATGGCGGCCTGGATCCTCGCGCGGGCCTACGCCAGCGGGGCCCTCGCACCGGGCGACACGATCGCCGAGGCCACCAGCGGCAACACGGGCGTCTCCTTCAGCGCGCTGGGGCGCGCCCTCGGCCACCCGGTGCGCATCTACATGCCCGACTGGATGAGCCGCGAGCGCGTGGACCTGATCCGCTCCTTCGGGGCGGAGATCGTCCCCGTCTCGCGGGAGCAGGGGGGCTTCGTCGGCAGCATCGCCGCCTGCGAGCGGTACGCGGCGGAGCACGCCCACGTCTTCCTGCCCCGCCAGTTCGAGAACCCGGCCAACGCCGAGGCCCACGAGCGCTGCACGGCCCCCGAGATCGCGCGCCAGCTGGCCGCGCTCCACCTGGTCCCCGACGCCGTGGTCGCCGGCGTGGGCACGGGCGGGACGATCATGGGCCTCTCCCGCGGCCTCAAGGCCGTGAACCCCCGGCTTGCAGCCCACCCGCTCGAGCCGGCCGAGTCGCCCACCCTGCGCACGGGACGGAAGGTGGGCAAGCACCGCATCCAGGGGATCAGCGACGAGTTCATCCCCGCGATCGTGCGCCTGGACGAGCTGGACGAGATCGTGGACGTCTCCGACGGCGACGCCATCCGCATGGCCCAGGCCCTGTGCCGCTGCCTGGGGCTGGCCGTGGGCATCTCCAGCGGGGCCAACGTGCTGGGCGCCATCCAGCGCGCACGGGCGCTGGGGCCGGCTGCCGTCGTGGTCACGGTGCTGGCCGACTCCAACAAGAAGTACCTCTCCACCGACCTGTGCCGGGACGAGCCCGAGCGCGAGGGGCACCTCACGCCGCGGATCACGCTGCTGGGCTTCCGGACCCTGCCGGCGGCCTGAGCGCCGTCAGTTGCCGTCCTCGCCGGGCTTGGGCCCGGAGGGCGGCCCGACCTTCTGCAGGGCCTCCTCGACGAGCAGCCAGGTGTCGACGCTGTCGGGGTCGAGCTCGGCAGCCAGGCGGATCAGCTTCTTGCCCTGCTCCTCGTTGCCCTCCCCCTCGCGGTTCTTGATCAGCAGGCCGAGCGCCGTCCACAGCGCGGCGGAGAGCGGGTCGTGCTCGAGGCCCTGCCGGAACAGCCGCTCGGCCAGGGCCTTGTCCTCGCTCTCCATCAGCTCGCCGTAGCGCAGGTAGACGACCGGGTTCTTCGAGCCCTTCTCGACCGCCTCCTTGAACAGGCGCTTGGCGCGCAACGGACGGCCGGCGTTGCGCGCGGCGAAGGCGGCCTCCTCGAAGCCGGTCACGCCCGTGGGCTTGAGGGTGTCCTTCACGTAGGCGTGCCACTCGGCCTCGAGCGCCTTGAGGGCCTCGGCGTCCTTGAGGCCCATGTACTTCTGGAACGCCTTGAGCAGCGCCTCGGGGGCCACCGTGAGCATGTCGCCCCGGAACGGGACGCGGTCGATGTCCTTGGCGCCGGGGAGCGCCGCGTAGAAGGCGCGGAACTTCTTGGCGTACTTCGGGTTCTCCATCATGAAGTGGACGAAGGTCCAGCCCCAGGTGTAGTCGTCGTAGCCGAGCTCGCCCTTGAGGAAGGCCTCCAGGCCCTTCATCTCGCCCTTGTCCACGTCGGTCTTCACCTCGGTGAGCCGCCCCTCCTGCACGCCGCCGGTGGTCATCACCTTCTTCACCGGGTCCCAGCGGCTGCCGCCGTAGTACTCCGAGAAGCCCTCGCCGAAGTTGTGCGGCATCGAGAAGCGCAGATCCATCAGGTGGCAGAGGTAGTGCTGCGCCTCGTGGAACATCACGGCCACCGTCTCCTCGGGCCGCAGGCGGTCGTAGAAGAAGTTCAGCTCGAGCGGGGGGACGAAGCGGTAGTAGGCCAGGGTGCCGTACCCGGCGCCCGAGACCTGCAGGAAGGTCTCGTAGTCGTGGTAGAAGCAGACCTTGAGCCGCTCCTTGGGCTTGGCGATGCGGAACTCCTTGCTGAAGACGCCGAAGAAGGTCTCCAGCAGATCCATGTAGCCCTTGGCGATCTCGGGGGGGATCGTGTACTCGAACTCGAAGTTCGCGGTCTTGGCCTTGTAGCGGTTCATCCACTCGCGGTGGGCCTTGGCCTCCTCGATGCGCTTCCTCGTCTCCGCCTGGCGCTTGGCCACCTTCGCGTCGCGCTCGGCCTTCGGCACCCACTTGCCCTCGTGGGGCACCAGGCCCTTGGCCAGCAGGGCGCGCTCCTCGTCGTTCTTCGGCTCGTAGCCCTGCCCGCCGGCGGAGAGCACCTCCTTCACCTGCCCGCCGGAGAGCAGGATCTCGCCGTTCTCGAAGGTCAGGCGCCAGCGGCCGTCCTCGGCCTTGACGGCGGAGCGGCACTCCAGGGTGCGGCCGTCGCGGAGCAGCAGCGTGTCGGCCAGGGCCGGGGCGGCGCCGGCGAGGCAGGCCGCGGCCAGGCAGGCGGACCGCAGGAGGGAGGGACCCGACGGGCGCAGGCGGCGGCTCATGGGCTCAGCTCGCATACGACCGGTAGGACTTCTCGAAGGCCGCCCAGTCGGCGTCGGTCCACTCCTTGAACACGCGCTCGAAGACCGACTTCAGCAGGTCCTTCTCGTGGTCCTTCCAGTAGGTCTCGCGGTTCTTGAAGCGCGCGTCCTCCTCCTCCTCGGTCTGAGGGGCCTTGTACGACTCACCGCCGGCCGGCGGCTTCTCGTCCTCCTCCTTGAGCACCTGGTCGAGCGTGGTCACGTAGACGCGCAGCAGGTCCTTCGTGCGGGCGCTGCTCTTCCCCGGGCCGGCGAGCAGGTAGCGCACGAGCCCCGCCGCCTGCTGCGAGGCGCTGGTGCGCCAGGCCCGGTCGTCCAGCGGGCCGCTGCCGCCCGTGCTCTCCAGGCTCTTCCACAGCTCGTCGGAGGACATCTGCATCATCTCGCGCGGGCCGATCAGCTTCTTCTGCTTCGCCGCCAGCTTGAGGGAGACGATCAGGTCGCCGTCGGGCCGGAACTCGAGCCGGCTGCCCTTCACGTAGGCCGAGCCGATCCACTCGCGGATGCCGTTGCCGAGCCAGGGCGGCATGCCGAAGCGCAGCCGGGGGTTCTTGTCCTCGAGCCAACGGTCGAAGATGCGCCCGCCGAGGTTCCCCAGCGCCCAGAAGCCCTCGTTCTGCGAGAGCGTGATCTCCCGCGTCCAGCCGCCGCTGCGGCTGGAGAGGTCGGTGAACGAGCGCTCCTCGTCGTAGTCCTTGCAGATGCGGAACATCTCCGGCCCGGGCAGCCCCTCGCCGAACCAGCCGAAGGTCGCGTCGGCGTAGGCCCGCACGGCCTCGGCCTGGTCCAGGATCAGGTCGGTGAACTTCGGGCTGGCATGCGAGAGCGCCACGTAGTTCTTCGACCGCTTGACGAACCAGCCCTCGGTCAGCCGCTCCGTGGCCAGGCGCAGGTTCTTCTCGAAGGTCAGCGTCCGCCGCCGCAGACGGTCCACGGGCGAGAGCTTGGAAAGGTCCTTCGTGAAGATCACGTCGTCCTCGCCGGTCACCTCGCGCTTGATCGTGCCCTTGCGCGGGAAGATCTTGAACGACTTGAAGGCACGCACCAGCGCCGGGGAGAGCTTGTCCCACTGGGCCTCGAGCACCTCGACCGTGATGCAGTAGTCGACGTCGGAGGCGTGGTAGACGAAGGCCAGCCCGTGGCGGGGCGTGGTCAGCTTCTCGTAGGCGACCTCGTACCAGGTGGTCGGGACGCCGTTCACCTCGAGCGGCTCCTCCTTGCTCACGTAGCGGCCGCCGCTGGCGTCGGACTTGATCCAGTCCTTGTAGGTGCGGTACGGGTTCTTGACCGTGATGCGCGTGACGTCGTCGGCGCCCTCCTTCACCTCGGCCGTCTTCTTCCCCTTGGGGTCGAAGAGCACGACCTTCAGCTCGGGCCGGTGGGACCAGCCCTCCTTGGGGTCGGCGTACTCGCGCTCGGACTGCCACTTGGCGACGACGTACTGCTCCTCGCCGGCGATCGGGATCGCGCGGTAGCCGTCCGGCACGGAGAACGAGAAGCCCAGCTGCTCGTCCTTGTGCGTCTCGGCCGCTCCGGGCCCGCCCGCCAACAGCAGCAGCCCGAGCGCCCAGGCGGCGCGCCCCGGCCCCCCCCGCAGCCCCGCTCGACCCTGGGGATGACGACCCATCGACGACCCTCCCGCCGGGGCGCACCCCCGGCCCTGCGCGCCCGGCACCCGCTCTGCGGCGCGTGCCGGGCACGATACCAGGGAGCGCTGCGCCCCGCCCGGGGGTCGGGCTCAAGCGGGGGCGCCGGCAGCGGGGGCGCTACCCTCTGAGGCCCACGCCGGAGACCCCGATGCACGTCCTCCAGAACTACGTCCAGGGCCGCTGGCAGACCGGGACCGGGACTTTGGCCCCTCTCCTGGATCCCACCACGGGCGCCGAGGTCGGTCGGGCCGGTACCGGCGGGGTCGACATGCGTGCGGCCCTGGCCTACGCGCGCGACGTGGGCGGGCCGGCGCTGCGCGCCCTCACCTTCGCCCAGCGGGGGGCGCTGCTGTCGGCCGCCTCCAAGGCGATCCACGCCCAGCGCGACGCGCTGCTCGAGCTGGCGCTGCTCAACGGCGGCAACACGCGCAAGGACGCCAAGTTCGACGTGGACGGCGCCACGGCGACCCTCTCCGCCTACGCCGAGTGGGGCGCGAGGCTGGGCGACACGCAGGTGCTGCTCGACGGCGAGGGAGTGCAGGTCGGCCGCTCCCCGCGCCTGTGGGGCCAACACGTCCTGCTGCCGCGGCACGGCGTGGCCGTGCACGTGAACGCCTTCAACTTCCCGGCCTGGGGGCTGGCCGAGAAGGCCGCCTGCGCCTGGCTCGCCGGCATGCCCGTGATCACCAAGCCCGCCACCGCCACGGCCCTGGTGACCGAGCGCCTGGTGCGCATCCTCGTGGAGGCGGCGGTGCTGCCCGCCGGAGCGCTGAGCCTGATCTGCGGCTCGGCCGGCGACCTGCTCG
>CAZPOZ010000182.1:0-6289 GCA_964588235.1 uncultured Planctomycetales bacterium | reverse complement strand
CCCTCCGGGGAGCGCCCGACCTCGATCAGCGCGGCCGGCGAGCCGCAGCCCGAGAGGCCGGAGAGGAGCCGGAAGAGCCAGCGCGCCCCTTCGACGGGGGGCAGCCCGCACGCCACGGACTCCAGCGCCTGGAGGCGCGGCAGCCGGGCCCCGGGCGTGGTGGAGGCGAAGGTCTGCACCGCCTCGCGCACGGTCTGCACCAGCGAGGCCCGCACGGCCTCGCGCCGCGACGAGGCGGCCTGGCCCACCAGGGCCGTGACGCTGGAGGCCAGCCGGCGCAGCTCGCGCCGGGCGTCCTGCCCGGAGGAGAGCAGGTCGCCGAGCTCGGAGGCGGCCAGCCCCGTCACCGAGGCCGCCAGGCGCTCCAGGCCCTCGAGCAGGTAGTCCAGGTCGGCCAGGGCGGCGCCGATCGGGTTGTTCAGCTCGTGGGCCAGGCCCGCCGCCAGGCGGTGCAGCCCCTCGTGGCGCTCGCGGTCCAGCAGCCGCCGCTCGGCCTCGAGCGAGGCCTGCTTGGCCTGCTCGAGCTCGGCGGTGCGCTCGCGCACGCGCTCCTCGAGCGAGTGCTTCTCGCGCAGCAGGTCCTGCGTGCGTTCCTCGACGCGCTGCTCGAGCACGCCGTTCGTCTCGCGCAGGCGCTGCAGGGCCCGGAGGCGGGCCACGCTCAGCCCCACGAACGCGCCGGCGCTGGCCAGCACGGGCTCGGCATCCTCGGGCAGGCCGCGGTCGGGGGGGCCCACGAGCAGCAGCCAGCCGCGCCGCCCGTCCCCCACGGGGAAGGGCGCGAACAGCCCGCGTCCGCCCACGGCGCCCCCGGGGAGCAACGCGCCCGTCTCGGCGCCCACGGGCGCCACGCCGCCGTCGCGCACGCCCAGCGCCAGGGCCTCGGCGGTCTCCACGAAGGCGGCCCCGTCGGTCGAGGCGCCCATGGGATCGAACACGCGCATCGCGTGGGCGCCGTCGGGCAGGCCCAGCCAGCCGGACACGGCCTCGAGGTTCATCGTCAGCGTGCCCAGGACCCGGCGCGCCAGCCCCTCCGTGTCGGCCGCGCCCAGGCAGGTCTGCCCCACCTCCAGCAGCAGGCCCCCCAGCGCGCGCTCGCGCTGGAGACGGCGGACGTCGAGCTCGCGCAGCGCCAGCCAGCGGCTGACGTCCAGCGCCATGTGGGCGCCCGTGCCGTCGGAGCTGCCGTGCGCCGAGGGCAGGCGCACCCGTCGGGCCTCGCCTGCCGGCGTCGGGGCCGCGGGACGCCCGGGGGCGGACTCGAGAGCCTCGCGCAGCGCGGCGACGAAGCCCGCCGCCTCCGGGCTCCCTTCGCTGCCGGGCTGGGCGTCGGTGGCCGCGGCGGCGGCGAGCGCGGCGAAGCAGGCCGCCAGGCCCGCCCCCGTGGGGGGCACCGTCGGAGAGCTCCCGACGACGCGGGCGTGGCGCGCGGTGGCCTGCAGCGCCTCCGTGAGCGCGCCGGCCTCCAGGGTCTCGGGGGCGTCGGCGAAGGTGGAGGCCACCCAGACCGGCAGGCGCGGTCCCCGCTCGCCGAGCTGGACGAGCGCGCCGACCAGCTCGGCCCAGGCGGCCTGGTCGGCCGCGAGCGCGGCGGGCCGGGCGTCGGCCAGGAACAGCACGGCGTCGGCGCCGGCGAGGATGCGCCACTGGGCCCCCCGCAGGCCCTGCCCGGCGCTCATCGTGTAGACGTGCGCCCGCACGGCCTGCGCGCCCCAGCGGGGCAGCTCGAGCGGGGCGTAGTCGCACACCACCCGACGGCCGTCGGTGTGCTCCAGCGAGGCCAGGTCGCCCCGGGTGTGGGCCGGGGCCGCGCCGTGCAGCGAACGCAGGGCCGTGCTGGTCCCGCTCCCAGGCGGGCCCCAGAGGACGATCTGCAGCTCGAGCCGGCGGCTCGTGAGGTCGATGTGTGCCAAGGTGCCCCCGAGGCCCCCCCCCGGGGGCGTGGGACTACCTTCGCTTTCGGCCGGCTCCACGGGGTCCCCACAGCGGGAACCGTCTGAAGAAATCCTTCACAACTCCGCCCCCGGGCCCGGGGCCCGGCCCGCGGGGACCGCGGGGCCGTCACGCGTCAGGCAACGCTTGCGCTGCGCACGGTCAGGACGGGGGGCAGGCCCAGGCGCCGCTCCACCTCGCGCAACCCGTTGGGCACCGGCGGCAGCTCGGCCGCCACCACGCGCCCGCCGTTCTCGGCGTCGCGGATGTAGGCGTGGCAGGCGTCGGCGACCACGCTCACCCGCGCCAGCGGGCGGCCGTCGCCCACCAGCGTCCACTCCTCGCCGCCGTCGGCCAGGCACCAGCGGTGCCAGAGCAGGTCCGGGATGCCCTCGGCGCGTCCCGCGGCCGGGCCCCCGCCCGGGGCCGGGGCGCCCGCGCGCGCCGCGACGGCGGACGGGCCCGGGGCGGGCGCGGAGCCCGCCGGCAGGGGCGGGGGGGCCTGCGTCCACGCGGGGGGCGGCGGCGGCGGAGCCGGAGCGACCGGCTGCGGGCGGGGGAGGGGCGGGGCCGCCGCCAGGCGGCAGGCCAGGAGCTGGAGCGCCTCGACCAGCAGGTCGCGGGCGCGCTCCACGGCGTCGTCGCGGCCTCCCGGGCGGGGCACGGCCGTGGCGTGCAGGTGCAACGCCGCCAGCAGCTCGGGGCCCTCCGCCGTGCGGCCCAGGGCCTCGACCACGTCCTCGAGCGCGCGGCGGCGCTCCGCCGGGGACTCCAGCAGGGTGAGCGCACGGTCCCACAGGCTCATCCAGCGCGTGCGCTCGCCCAGGTCGGCCGCCCGCCATGCGGAGGTCGCCGCCGGCGTGCACAGCCGGGCGGCGGCCTCGCGCTCGTGCAGGCGCACGGCGGCTCGGGCCGTCGCCTCGGCCGCCGCGCGGGCGCCCGTGCGCTCGGCGAAGCGCTCCTGCGCCGCCTCGGCCAGGGCCCGCACCTGGTGCGGCTGGAGCGAGGTGCGGTCCAGGCAGTCGAAGGCGCCGGCGCGCATGGCGGCCCGGCAGAGCTCGACCGAGGGGTCGGGCGCCACGAGCAGCACGACCTCGTCGGGGAACAGCTCGCCGATGCGGCCCACGAGCGCGGCGCCGCCCGATCCCGGCAGGGCGTGATCCAGCAGCGTGCAGCCCGGCGCGGCCTGGTCGAGCCAGGCGAGCACCTCGTCGGCGCGCTCGGCTTCCGCCACCACGAAGTCGTCGGCGAGCGCCGAGCGCACGTCGGCGCGCCGGGCCGCGTCCGCGTCGGCGATCAGCAGCCGGGGGCGGGGGCCGTCGGGCGTCATGGAGAGCCTCCCGGGCGCGGGGCGGCCGGCGGGCTCCACGCCTTGAGCGCGCCCGCGCTGGCCGTGCCCTGCAGCAGCCGCTCGGCCTGAACGGCGTGCCACGCGTCGCCGGTGGCCGCGTGGAGCGCGCGGTGCGTCTCCAAGCGCTCCCACCAGGCCAGCGACTCGGCGTTGCGGGCCCACAGGCGCAGGGCCGCGCCCGCGTCCGCCCCGGCCAGCGCGTCCAGGGCCGCGGCCACCGTCTCGGCGCCGGGCCAGCCGTTGCGCAACGCCAGCGCCCGGACCTCGCGCAGCGGCTCGCGGGCCTGCGCCCGGCGCCCCTGCGCCAGGGCGGCCCGCGCCCGCGCCAGGAGCAGGTCCAGGCGCAGACGCACGGTCAGCACCTCGGGGTGCGCCGCCGCGTCGGCGCACCAGGCCTCGGCCTCGGCGCCGTCCCCGCGGGCCAGCGCGGCCTCCGCGGCGGCCAGGCTGGCCAGCGCCGCCTGGGTGCTGGCGCCGCTGCGGGTGGCCGTGCCCAGGGTGCGCAGCAGCAGGGGCAGCGCCTGCCCCTCCGCGCCGCGCCGGATGCTCAGGCGGGCGGACTCCACGTTCGCCGCCACCTCCATGCGCGCGTCGCCGGACGCCAGCGCCAGGCGCCGCGCCCCCTCCAGGTGCTCGTGCGCCTCCTCGAGCCGGCCCAGGGCGGCGGACACCAGTCCCAGGCCCAGCCGCGCGCGCGCCTCGCCCCGCCGGTGCCCCAGCTCGCGCGCGTGCGCGCCCTGCCGGTCCAGGTGCACGCGGGCCTCGGCCCAGCGCCCGCGGCCGAAGGCCAGGCGGGCCAGGGCGCCGCGGGCATCGCAGGCCTGGCGCAGGTCGCCGGCGCGGCTGGCCCGCGCCAGCCGTCGGGCCTGGTGCTCCTGGGCCGCCAACGAGCGCCCTTCCTGCTCGAGCACCTGCCCGATGAGCCCCAGCGCCTCCGTCTCCAGGCCCACGTGCCCGGCGGCGCGCGCGGCGAGCAGGGCGCGCTCGGCGTGCCGGCGCGCCTCAGGGAGGCGGCCCTCCGCCTCGGCGGCGAAGGCGAGCACGGCCTCTGCGGACGCCACGCCCAGGTCGTCGGCGACGGCCTCGGCCGTCGCGCTGCGCTCGGCGTAGCGGGTGACGACCGACGCGTGCCCGCCGAGCGCGACCTGGCAGCGGCCGAGCTCGAGGTCCAGCGTGCTCGGCACGCGGCCCGAGGACTGCTCGTGGGCGCGGGCGGCGGCCTCCAGGCAGGCGAGCTCCTCGGCGCGCCGTCCCTGCAGCTCGAGCAGGCGCGCGCGACGGGCGAGCGCCCGGGCGCGCACCGTGGGGCTGAGCGCCTCGCCGGCCTGGACGGCCGCCTCCGAGAGCTCGAGGGCCTCGGCACCGCGCCGCGCGGCCAGCAGGGCGTCCAGGGCCTCCAGCAGCAGGTGCTCCGCCGCCGCGGGCTCGCCTGCGCGCAGCCGGTGCCAGACCACGCGCGGCAGCACGCTCGCCCGCGGCTCCTCGCCCGAAGCGAGCACGGCCTCCCAGCCGCGTGCGGTGGCGCGGTCGAGCTCGGCCCGACGCTCCGGGCCCAGGGCCGCGCCGACCACCTCCTGCACGACCGCGGGCTCGAAGGTGCGCACGCGCCCCTCGCCGCGCATCAGCCGCGGCTCGCGGTTGAGCGGCACGAGGTCCTCCAGCACCGCGAGCAGGGGCCGGTCGAGCGCCGCCGCGAGCACGCGCACGTCGAAGGTGCGGCCCTGGACCGCGGCGGCCTCGAGCAGCTCGCGCTGGGCGGGGGGCAGCGAGGAGAGCCGGCTCGAGATCAGCGTGCGCACGTCGTCCGGCAGGTCGTCCGGGACGTGATCCCCCACCAGGAGGAAGCCCCCCTGCGGCTGGGGGCGCAGGGCGCCCGTGGCCACCAGGCCGTCCAGCAGGCGCTCGAGCAGGCTGGGCGAGCCGCCCGCGCGCGGCAGCAGCTCGCGCGCCAGGGCGAGGGCGGTGGGGCCGGCGCCCACGCGCGACTCCAGCAGCGCGCGCATCGCGTCCTCGCGCAGCCGGCCGAGCGGGACCTCCGTCACGCCCTCCACGGCGAGCCAGGCCTCGCGGCGCAGGCGATCGAGGGGCGCCGCCAGCGTGACGACCACGTGGAGCGCGCGTCCCGAGGCCGAGGCGGCGATCGCGCGGACCACCTCCTGCTCGCGGTCCGGCAGCAGGTGGACGTCGTCCACGACCAGCGCGCGCGGGGCGCGGCGGCTCAGGCCCACGACCAGGTCCACCACGGGCCCGCCCTCGCCGTCGAGCTGGGCCGGGGGCATCTCGGTGCGCACCGGGTCGAGCAGCCAGGGGGTGAGCAGGCGCTGGGCCTCGCGCTGGCCGGGCAGCAGCTCGGCCAGGGCCAGCGCCACGGGCCCCGGCGGGAGCGCCGCGGCCAGCGCCTGGCCCAGGGCCGCCAGCGGGGCCTCGCCCGCGCCGCCGGCCCCGACCCGCAGCAGCGCCGCCTCGCCCGCCAGGCCGGCGGCCTCCTCGAACGCCGACACCAGGCGCGAACGGCCCAGGCCCTCCTCGGCCACCACCAGCGTCGTGCCGCCGCGCCCGGCGCGGGCCCGCGACCAGGCGTCGAGCAGCGTGCGCAGCTCGCGGGCCCGCCCGAGCAGCGGCGCGCCGGCCGGCGCGCCGGCGACCGAGCCGCCCGGGCGCTGGCGCTCGCGCTGGGCGCGCCACCAGGCGCTGGCCTCGCCCGCCTCCAGCGCCTGCTGCAGGGCCTCGGCGCTGGGCAGGCGCTCGGCGGGCTCCTTGCGCAGGAGCACCGCCACCAGCGCGTCCAGGAACGGCGACACCTCGGGCGCGAGCGCGCGCAGCGACGGCGGCGCCTCGGTCAGGTGCGCGCGCACGATGGCGGCCACCGAGTCGGCCTCGAAGGGCGGGCGCCCGGCGGCCAGCTGGAACAGCACGAGCCCGAAGGCGTACAGGTCGGCCGCCGGCGTCACCAGGCCGTCGTTGTCGCGCAGCTGCTCGGGCGCCGCGTAGAGCAGCGTGCCGATG
>CAZPOZ010000181.1:0-6293 GCA_964588235.1 uncultured Planctomycetales bacterium | reverse complement strand
GGCTGCCGCGCGCGGGCTCCACGTGGTCCGCGCGAGCGCGAGCCCCGACGCGGGCCTGCTCCGGCCCCTGCTGCAGGCGCTCTCCCCCGAAGGGCCGGGCTCCGGGCCGCCGGCCGCGGGACCCCTGCCCACGCTGGCCACCGCCGAGGCCCGCCTCCTGGCCGCCGCGGCCGAACGCGGGGCGCTCGTCGTGCTGGAGGACGTCCACCGTGGCGCGCCGGAGGATGCGCGCCTGCTGGGGCGCCTCGTGGCGCGGCTGCACGCCGCGCGGATGCTGTGGGTGGTCAGCGAGCGCGTGGGCGAGGGCGGGGCCGACGGCCTGGGCGCCGCGCGCTCGGCCGCGCTCGTCGAGGGCGGCGCCCGGCTCGTGCCCCTCGCGCCGCTTCCGGCGGAGGTGCTCTGGCGCGTGCTGGAGGAGGCCGGGCCGGGGGGCGCCCCGCCCACCGACCTCGTGGAGCGCGCCGTCGCGCGCAGCGGCGGCAACCCCCTGTTCGCGCTGCAGCTGCTCTCCCACGCGCTCGAGGCGCGCGCCGCCGGGCCCCCGGAGGGCGGGGCGCGGCCCGGGCCCGGCAGCAGCGAGCCGCCCCCGGCGCTGCGCGACCTGATGGTGCGGCGCCTGGAGGGGCTGCCCGACCCGCTGCGCGAGGTGCTGGACGCCGCCGCCGTGGACGGGCCGACCTTCGACTCGGAAGCGCTCTCCGGCGTGCTCGGCGTGCCGCCGCTCGAGCTGTTGCGGCGCCTGCAGCGGCTCGTGCGCGGGCCGGCGCTGGTCGTGCCCCTGGAGCGCGGCTACCGCTTCGCGCACCCGCTGCTGCACGAGACCGTCTACGCCCAGGTCGCGCCCGACTTCCGCCGCGCTCTCCACGGCGCCTTCGCCCGGGCCCTGGAGGCCCGGGGGGAGGGCGTGGACCCGGAGCGGCTCGGCGCGCACTGGGAGCGCTCCGCCGAGCCGGCGCGGGCCGTCGGCCCCCTGCTCGAGGCCGCGCGCCGCGCCTCGCAGCGCGTCGAGCTGTGGCGCTGCGTGGACCTGGGCCTGAGGGCCGGCGTCGTGCCGGGCGCCGTGGCGCCCGCCTTCGCGCAGGCGCACGCCGCGGCCCTGTTCGACGTGGCCAACGCGCTGGGGGAGATCGGCCGCCAGCCCGAGCGCGAGGCGCTGCACGCCGACCTGGAGCGCGCCGCGCGCGAGCGGGGCGACGAGGCGCTGGGCCTGCGCGTGGCGGCCTGGCGGGGCCTCTCGCGCTTCCTGGGGCGCGGGCTCGAGCCCGGCGACGAGCAGGCCGCGGCCCGCGCCGCACAGGCCCTGCCCGACTCGCTCGACCGAGGCGTCGCCTGCTACGTGCTGGTGCTGGCCGCGCGCTACCGTCGCGACCTGGCCGCCGCCGGAGAGCACTTCGCGCGCGCCGACGCGCAGTTCGTGCGCGCCGGGGCCGTGGGGCGCCACGGCTCGGCCCTGGACCAGCGCGCCAGCGTGGCCCTCGGGGCGGGCCGCATCGAGGAGGCCGTCGCGCTCTACCGCGAGGCCGCGCGGGTCTGCCGTGAGGCCGGCCGCAGCGCCAACGCCGAGATCAGCGAGGTGAACGGCGTGATGGCCGCCCTGCGCCTGGGCGTGCTCGAAGGGGCCGCGGAGCGGCTCGAGCCCTCGGTGCGGCGGCTGGAGGCCGACGGGGCGCTCATCCCGGCCGCCCGCGTGCGGGCGCTGCTGGCCGAGGTGCGCTACGCCCTGGGGGAGGCGGAGGCGGCCTCGGCGCTGGCCGAGCGGGCGGTGGCCGACCTCGTGGGCCTGGGGATGAAGGCCGGGCTCGTCGAGGCCCGGGCTCTGGCGGCCGAGCTGGCGGCGGCGCGCGGCGAGGAGGCCGTGGCCGCCGCGCATCGTGCGGCGGGCCGGGCGGCGGCGCAGGACCTGGGGGGCGAGCAGGCGCGCCTGCGCTTCGACGCGCTGGATCTCCTGGCCTGCTGGCAGGCGCGGGCGACCTCGACGGCCCCCCCGGCCACGGCACCGGGGGACGACGCGGGCGCCCGGGCGCTGGTGGCGGCCGCCGCCCCCTTGGCGGAGGCCGACACCCTGGGGGACGCGATGGGGCCGCTGGCCGAGGCCCTGGCGCTGGGGCTCCCTTCGTCCGTGGTGCGCGGGGTGCTGCCGCCGGAGCCGACCGACCGCCGGGAGAACGCGGTGGTGCGCGCGCTGCGGGCGGCGGCCGACGGCACGGGGGCCCTCGAGCGGGGCGACGCGGAGGGCCTCGAGGCCGCGGCCCAGGCGCTGGCGCGGCCGGACGTGGGCCTGCGCCGCGCGCTCCTCAGGGTCGTCTCCTCGGGGTGGCGTGCGATCGCGGCCGCGTGGCGGGGAATGGAGGGCGACGCGCTGCGCTCCCGCGAGGAGGCGCAGGCCGCCGCCCGGTCGCTGGGGCACCGGCCCCTGTGCGCCTGGGCGGCGGGGCTCCCGCCGCGTCCGCGAGGCCCCGCCGACGCGGGGGGCTTGCGGGCGGGCTCGGGGCCGGCGTAGAACGCAGCCGGCCCCCCCTCCCGACCCCTCCAGGGACGCACCCCCATGACGTGGCCCCAGTACACCAAGCCCGGCGAGTCCGTCTCCGCAGCGCAGATGCTGCAGGAGATCGCCATGATCTGCACGCAGCGCCTGCCGACGGCGCCCCCGACCCTCGCGCCGATGTACACGCAGCTGGGCATGTGCTCCGTGGCCGAGCTCGGCCAGCAGCACCACCACGGAGTGGACCGTTGGACGTCGGCCCCGGACGTGTTCGAGATGTACTGGGTTCACGTCAGCACGGCGCGCAGCCTGGTGGGCAAGGCCCAGCCCACGCCGCAGGACCTCGCTTCGGCTATCGAAGCCATCGACCACACGGGGGCGGGTGGCGGCAACAAGGGTGGCGGTCGTAACAGCCCTGAGAAGGGCGGCCCCAAGCGGCGTCGGGGTTCCGCGTAGCACGCACCCCTTCCTCCCGCAGGCCCCGCCGCGCTATCGTGCAGGGGTGGGCCTGCTCCGACCGCCGCCTGGCCTCCGCGAGGGGCTCTCGCTGCGCTCCATCCCCACCGACTGGGAGGCGCTCCAGGGCATCGACGACCGCGCAACGATCGGGTGGGAGGCCAAGTGGGACCACCTCGTGCGCACCTACCGCGGCGCGATGCTGCGCTACGCGGGGCGCATCCTGCGAAGCGGCCTCGGCCCGGGCTACGACGAGGCCGACGCCGAGGACTGCGTGGACGGGTTCCTGGCCGCCTGCGTGCGCGGACCCGTGCTGTCGGCCGCCGACCCGCGCGTCGCCCCCTTCCGCGCCTTCCTCCAGGACCGGCTGCGCAAGCACGCCCTCAAGTTCGTCCGCGCCGCCCACGCCCAGAAGCGTCGCCCCCGGGGCGGCCGGCGGCTGGTCTCCGTCGAGGCCCTGGCCGAGACCGGAGCCGAGCCCGCCGCCGCCCCGGCCGACGAGGGCTTCGACCGCGACTGGGTCGAGGCCCTCTACCAGGAGGCCCTCGCGCGCCTGAGGGCCGCGCCCCGGCGAGCGCGCTACGCGGCGATCATCGAGGCCCTGCGGGCCTCGGCCGACCTGCCCGACGTCACCCCCAGCGACCGCCACCGGGCCCGGGCCGCCTTCGCGCGCGCCTTCCGCGACGCGCTGCGCGACACCCTGCCCCACGACGTGTTCGAGGCCGAGGAGTGGAAGGCGCTCGCGGCCTACCTGCCCTGAGGCGCGCAGCCCGCGGGCGGGCGCCGCCACCGCGTTGCCCCCCGGCCGGCGCGCGCGCACCATGGGGCCGTGGCCGAGCCCGCCCCCCGCAGCTGGATCCGCCCCGGCGTGCTGCTGGCCGGCCGCTGGCGGGTCCTGCGCTGGCTCGCCGCCGGCGGATCGGCCGACGTGTTCCTCGCGGCCGAGCAGCCGGGCGACGAGCCCTGCGTGCTCAAGGTGCCTTCGGGCGCCTGCCAGGCCCGCGCCACGGAGCGCGACCGATTCCGGCGCGAGCTCGAGGTGCTCGCCCGCGTGCGCCACCCGTCGCTGGTCCGGGTGCGGGCCACCGGCGAGGAGCAGGGCACGGCCTTCGTCGTGCTGCCCTACCTCGCCGGCGGCACGCTGGCCGACCGCCTGCGCGCCCGCGGCCGGGGCTCCCCGCCGCGCCTCCCCGCGGGCGACCTCGGGGCCTGGCTGCCCGACGTGGCGGCGGCGCTGGACGCCCTGGCCGACGCCGGCTTCGCCCACCGCGACGTCACGCCCCGTAACGTGCTGTTCGACGCCGCCGACCGCGCCCACCTGACCGACCTGGGCCTGAGCCGCGCGATCGCCGGAGGCACCAGCCTCACGCCCGAGGGCTTCGCCGTGGGCACGCCCGCCTACCTGGCCCCGGAGCAGATCCGCGACCTGCCCTGCGACGGCCGCACCGACCAGTACGCCCTGGCCACCCTGCTCCACGAGGTCCTCACGGGCCGGCTGCCCTTCCCCGAGGCCTCGCTGGGTCGCCTGCTGCTGCTCAAGGTGCGCAGCCCCGCACCGCCCCTGGCCGCCTCCTGGCCCCAGGCCCCCGCCGCCCTGGGGGCTGCCCTGGCCCGCGGGCTCGCCCTCGAGCCTCCCGCACGCTTCCCCACCTGCACTGCGCTGGCCGGCGCCGTGCTGGAGGCGTTGCGCGGCGGGGGCTGAGCCCCGACACCCCCGGACCGGCGGCACCCGGGGCCGGCCGCGCGCCGCGCCCGGCGGCCTGGGCTTGGGCTCTCGGGGCGTGTCCCCCCCCCGGCCTATGTTCCCGCCCCCCAAGACGCCAGGTCGTCGGGGGGTGGCTCCCAGGCCACCGCGGCGCGGCAAGCGTTCCGAGAGCAGCGTTCCGAACGCAGTTCTCCGAAAATGGTGCTTCCGCGCCGCGGCCCTCGGGTCTACGATCTGTAGTGGTGGCGCAGCAGACGAACCCCTAGCGGTTGTGGTCTTGTCGAGCCCCCGGGGCGGGAGCCCGCCCTCCCCCCGGCGACCCGGCAGCCCCACGGCCCGGCGACCCGCTGCGGGGTCCGTCTGAGGCGAGCTCCTTCGACAGCAGAGCAGCGGCAGGGCCCCTCGTGGGCGGCGCTCCGTGCCTCTTGGGCCGTCGCCGTCGGCCCTGACGCACCTCCCCCCCCCGGGGGACGACTCGAACGATGCGCTGGGCCGCACCGTGCCCGCAGTCCGCCAGGGGGGACGGGCGTCAGGGGGAGGGCAGCAGGGCAGCAGGGCGGTAGGCGGCGGTGGTGCCCCTCAGGGGCACGGAGGCTTCATGAAGATCCAGCGGCACTTCACGACGGCGGGACGCGATCCCTACGAGGGGATCGAGTGGACCTCGCGCACCTCGGAGATCCGGAATCCGGACGGAACGGTCGTGTTCCGCCTCGACGGGGTGAAGGTGCCTTCCACCTGGTCCAGCGTGGCCACCGACGTGCTGGCCCAGAAGTACTTCCGACGCAAGGGCGTGCCGCAGACGGGGCCCGACGGCAAGCCCCTGCACGACGCCCAGGGCCAACCCGTGCTGGGCGGCGAGCGGGACGCGCGCCAGGTGTTCCACCGCCTGGCGGGCTGCTGGACCCACTGGGGGCGGTCCCACGGCTACTTCGACACCGAGGACGACGCCCAGGCCTTCCACGACGAGCTCTGCCGCATGCTGGCCGACCAGCGCGCCGCGCCCAACAGCCCGCAGTGGTTCAACACGGGCCTGCACTGGGCCTACGGCATCGACGGCCCGGCCCAGGGCCACTCCTACGTCGATCCGGCCAGCGGCCGGGTCAAGCTCTCCGACAGCGCCTACGCCCGGCCTCAGCCCCACGCCTGCTTCATCCAGAAGGTCGAGGACGACCTCGTGGGCGAGGAGGGCATCATGGACCTGTGGGTCCGTGAGGCCCGGCTCTTCAAGTACGGCTCGGGCACGGGCACGAACTTCAGCCGCCTGCGCGGCGAGGGCGAGTCCCTCTCGGGAGGCGGGCGCTCCTCGGGCCTGATGTCGTTCCTCAAGATCGGCGACCGCGCCGCCGGCGCGATCAAGTCGGGCGGCACCACCCGCCGCGCCGCCAAGATGGTGGTGGTCGACGTCGATCACCCCGACATCGAGGCCTACATCGACTGGAAGGTGAAGGAGGAGCAGAAGGTTGCCGCCCTCGTCACCGGCTCCAAGATCTGCCAGAAACGGCTCAAGGCGGTCATCAAGGCCTGCGTCAACTGCGAGGCCGACGGCGACGACTGCTTCGACCCCTCGAAGAACCCCAAGCTCAAGCTCGCCATTCGCGAATCGAAGCGTGACGGCGTTCCGCAGAACTACATCCTGCGCGTCATCCAGTT
>CAZPOZ010000180.1:0-6304 GCA_964588235.1 uncultured Planctomycetales bacterium | reverse complement strand
CCGGCCTACGCAACGAGCCGATGCGGGCCTGAGCGCCCCCAGCCCAGCGCGCCGCACGCACGGAGGGGAGGCAGCTTGGGACACCACCCCCGCCCGCGGCCGACGCGGCAACTCGCCCGGCCCGTGCTACGACGTTCTCCCCCGCGGCCTCCGCGCCGCCGAGGAGCCGCGCATGCAGATCTCCGTCCACGCCAAGGGCTTCGACCTCACCCAGGCCCTCAAGGACCACGTCCAGCAGAAGCTGGGGCACGCGTTGGGCCGGTTCGAGGGCTCGCTGCGCGGCGTGCGGGTGGCCCTGGAAGACGTCAACGGCCCCCGCGGAGGCGCCGACAAGCACTGCCGCATCCACCTCGAGGGGGTGCCCGGCGGCGCCGCGCCGGTGGACGCCACCGACGCCGACCTGTACGCGGCCATCGACCTGGCGGCCGAGAAGGCGGCGCGCTTCCTGGTGCACGCGCTCGAGCGCGCGCAGCCCACGTTCCCCGACCGCCAGCGCCGCGACTCGATCCGCCACCCCAAGGGCGGCGGCGAGCGCTGAGCCGCGGGGCCTCCGGCCGTCCGCGCGCCCGCGGGAGACGAGAGCGCCCGGGCGGCGCGGGGCCGTCCGGGCGCGGCAGCCGGCGGACGAGCGCCGCCCGGGCAGCGGGGATCCGCCCGGGCGACGCGGTCGGCTCAGGAAGGTCGGCTCAGAAGTGCACGTCCACCCGCATGAGGAACGAGCTCACGTCCTCGTCGGTGAAGACCACGCCGCCGCTGCTGCGGTCCTGCGCGTTGGAGAGCACGTAGTCGAACATCAGGCGCGTGTTCGGGTTGAGGTACCAGTTCAGGCCGAGCGTGATCGTGGACAGCTCGCCGCCCGTCACCGTGCCGTCGTTGAGGTCGAGGAAGTCGTAGCGTGCGGCCAGCTGGAACGCGCCCCAGCAGCAGCAGCCGTTCGACAGGAAGTTGCAGCAGGGCTTGAGGTTGGCCCACAGCCCGCTCTTGAAGGCGTAGGGCCTGGCCTCCCCGGTCAGGAACCAGCCGGCCTCGACGTACCAGGCCGTGAAGGTGGGGTCGCCGCGACCCGGGTCGGAGAGCGCGACGCTGGTGAACTCGCCCACGACGTGGACGCGGTTCCACACCAGGCCCACCTCGGCGTTCCACAGGATCAGGTCCTCGGGGTTGAGCACGCCCGTGTTCACCACGCGCGGCCCGCGGCCCAGGCCCGGGCGCGCCTGGTACTGGACCTGGTGGGGGTTGCGGTAGGACACGCTCGCGCCCAGGTGCAGGAAGCGGCAGGTGTCCAGCGCCCAGGGGACGATCGTGGCCCGGCCGGTCACGGCCCAGCCGCCGTCGGCCTCGTCCTCGTCCCACAGCGCGAAGCCGTTCTCGTCGTCGTCGCCGTCGGGCGAGAAGACGCCGACGTGGCAGGTGGCGCGGTCCTTCCAGAACGCGTCGAAGGCCGAGACGCCGATCGAGCGCTCGGGGTGCAGGTTCACCATCGCCGCCCGCTCGACGAAGGTCAGGTGGTTGTCCGAGGTCACCGTGTCCAGGCCGATGGGCTCGTAGTGCTGGCCGATGCGGAACGAGGGCGCCCAGCAGCCCCAGCAGTCCTTCAGGTTCTTGAGCGTGACGTAGGCGTCGCGCAGGCCGCCGTCGGAGGGGTCGGCGAAGTCCAGCTGCAGGTAGTAGTCGACGTGCGAGGTGATCTCGCCGCCGACGTACAGGCGCAGACGGCGCAGGTAGGTGGCCGAGTCGAAGTCGTCGGCCAGGCCCGGGGCCGGGCCCTGCAGGTCCTCGTCGGCCTGCGTGAAGACCGTGTCCAGGTGGATGCGGCCCCCGATCTTCATCGTGACCCGCTTGTCGGGGGTCTCGAAGACGAGGCCGTCCTTCCACTTGGCCTTGAACACCATGTCCTTGGTGTCCTCGGCCTTCTTGGCGTCCATGTAGGCCTTGATCTCCTCCTTGACGAGGCCCTTGACGTCCGTGGCGTCGTCCGCCCACGCTGCACGGCTCACGGCCGTCAGCAGGCCCGCGGCGACGAAAGCGGTCCTGACCATGCGGTGCATGCGTCCTACCTCCCGGGCAGTCCGGCGACCGCCGGCCGATGCGACGCCTGCCGCACCCGAACGGATCGGTCGTCCTGCCGCTGCCCGACCCTAGCAACGGGATCGTCCCGACGCCCTTCCCCGGGTCCTCGCCGGCGCCGGGCCCGGTGCCGCCGGCCTGCCGGCGGGGCCCCTGGGCCCGGCCCGGCCCCCGGAAGGCCATCTTCCGGCCTTCGGGGGCGGCCGCCTCCCGCCCGGGCCCGTTCCGGGCCCGAGGCCGAGGGCGCGCCTGGGCCGGCGCCCGGCTCCGCTCCGGTCCGGAATCCGCGCGTTCGCGTCACCGCAACTTCACGGGACGGGAGTCGAGGGTGGACGGCGGGGTCCGTCGCGCCTCGGCTACCCTGCGCCCGATGGAGCCGCGCCCCCCGGCCGACAGCCTCGCGCCCGCGGCCTTCCCCCCGACCCTGTGGAGCGCGCTGCTGGAGGGCCGGGCGGGCGGGCGGGAGGAGCGCCGCCAAGCCCTCGAAACCCTGATCGGGCGCTACTGGCAGCCCGTGTTCACCGCGGTGCGCTTCGGCTGGAGGCTCCCCCTCGAGGACGCCAAGGAGGCCACCCAGGCCTTCTTCCTCGACCTGCTCGAGCGCGACGTGCTCGCCGAGATCGACCCGGCGCGCGGCCGCCTGCGGGCCTGGCTCAAGGCCGCTCTCAAGCACTTCCTGCTCAACCGCCGCCGCGACGCGGCGCGGCTCAAGCGCGGCGGCGAGCGGGGGCCCCTGCCCCTCGAGCAGGCCGAGCGGCTCGAGGCCCGGGAGGCCCCGCCCGACGAGGTGCTCGACGAGCAGTGGCTGGCCGCCGTCGTGGGCCGGGCGCTGGACGCCCTGCGCCGCGAGCTCGTCGAGGCGGGCAAGGCCGACGCCTACGAGGCCTTCCGGCGCTACGACCTCGGACAGGGGAGCGGCGACGCGCCCGTCACCTACGCCTCCCTGGCCGCCGAGCTGGGCCTCAAGGAGAGCGACGTGCGCAACCGGCTGCACGCCGCGCGCCTGCGCCTCAGGGCCCTGGTGCGGGCCGAGATCCGGTCCTACGCGCTGGATGCCGAGGAGGAGGCCGAGGAGCTGCGATGGATCCTCGGCTGATCGCGCGCCTGCGCTCGGGGCAGGCCGAGGCCCTGGACCGCGAGCTGGCCGCGCGGCTGCGCGCCGAGGGCCTCGTGCTCGAGCCGGCCCTGGCCGAGGCCGAGCGCGCCGCCCCGCCCGGGGGCCTGGGCACCGAGCTCGTTCGCCGGGGCCTGCTCGAGACGCGCGAGCTCGACCGCCTGCGGCCGTCGATCGGGCTCGAGGCCGTGCTCGAGGCGGCGCCGCCGCCGCTCCCGGGCGGCGCGCCTTCCGGCGCCGGCGGGGGCCAGCGGCGCGTCGGCGGCTACCTGCTCGTGCAGCTCCTGGGCACGGGGGGCATGGGCGAGGTGTGGAAGGCCTGGGACGGGCGGCTCTCGCGCTTCGTGGCCCTCAAGCTGCTCAAGGCCGACGGGGGAGTGCCCCTGGAGCGCTTCGTGCGCGAGGCGCGGCTGGTCGCGCGCCTGGCCCACCCCGGGATCCCGCGGCTCCACGAGGTCGACGAGGACGGGGGCCGTCCCTACCTCGTGATGGAGCTGGTGGAGGGGCGCACCCTGGCGGGCCTGACCCTGCCCCGCCGGCGGGCGGCCGAGGTGCTGCGCGACGCCGCCCGGGCCGTGCAGCACGCCCACGACCTGGGCATCGTGCACCGCGACCTCAAGCCGGCCAACCTGATGGAGTCGCACGGCGGCCGGGTGAGCGTGCTCGACTTCGGCCTGGCGCGCGCGCTGGCGGGCGCCAGCGACCTCACCCGGCCCGGCTCGCTGCTGGGCACGCCGAACTACATGGCGCCCGAGCAGGCGCAGGGGCTGCCGGCCGACGTGCGCACCGACGTCTACGCGCTGGGCGCCTGCCTGTTCGCCCTGCTGGAGGGCCGGCCGCCCTTCGAGGGCGCCGACCCGGCCGAGGTGGCCCGGCGCGTGGCCGCTCTGGACGCGCCGCGCCTGCCCGACCGCGACGCGCTCGACGGGATCGTGAACCGGGCGCTCTCCCGCGAGCGCGCGCAGCGCTTCCCGAGCGCGGGCGCCCTGGCCGAGGCGCTGGAGGCCTGGCTCGGCGGCGGCGCCGGGGCCCTGGGCGCCGAGGCGAAGCCGGCGGGGGGGCTGCTCGCACGGTGGTGGGCTCGGCTCCGGGGGCGGGGCCGCCCCGGAGCCGAGCCCGGAGGACGGGCTCAGTAGCCGCCGCCCAGGCCGGGGCCGTCGCTGGGCCCGTAGCCGCCGCCGCTGCCGGGGCCGTCGGCCACGCGGTAGCCCCCGCCGGCCCCCGGGCCGTCGCTCGGGCCGTAGCCGCCGCCCGACCCCGGGCCGTCGGCCACGCGGTAGCCGCCCCCGGAGCCGGGGCCGTCCGAGGAACCGTAGCCCCCGCCGTTGCCGGGGCCGTCGGCGGCGCGCACGGCCTCCGCAGGCAGGGGGCGGTAGCCGCCGCCCGATCCGGGGCCGTCGGCCGCTGCCGGGAGCAGCGGCATCAGGGGGAGCGCCAGAAGCGCGAGGGGGAGCAGGCGGGAGAGGGGGGTGCGAAAGGTCATGACGACCTCCTTTCACCCCTTCAGAGAACCGTCCGGCGGCGGACGTTTAGGGGCCGGTTCCCGCCTCCGGCCCTGCCGCTGCCCCCGACCCCTCCGGGGTGGCGCCCCGCGCGCGGGCCAGCCCCCGCACGCGGGTCGCGATCCAGCGCGAGAAGGAGGCCACCAGGCCCGGGTGGGTCTCCAGCAGGTCGCGCACGTCCAGGCGGTGCAGGGCCAGCAGCTCGCCCTCCTCCGCGGCCGTCACGGTGGCCGAGCGCGGCTCGTCGGCCAGCAGCGCCAGCACGCCGAAGGCCTCGCCGACCGACAGCCGGGCGACGGGCCGGCCGTCGGAGGAGACGTCCACCGCTCCGCGCACGACCACGTAGGCGTGCTGTGCCCGCCGGCCCTCGCTCACGACCTGCTCCCCCGCGCGCACGGGGAGCTCGCGCGCGATGCCCGCCAGCAGGGCGAGCCGCTCGGGAGGCAGCTCGGAGAAGGGCGCCTCCAGCCCGAGGAAGAAGGCCCGTGCGGCCACGTCGGGGTCGCCCTGCGCCTCGGGGGGCTCGAACGCCACGCGCCGGGCCAGGGAGGGCAGGCTCTGCGACACGTCGGCCGTGCCGGGGGGCGCGGGGGGCAGGCGTGCAGCCAGCCCGGCCAACCACGCTCCCGCCAGCCGCGGGCGGGCGGCGATCGTGGCCCACACGGCCGCGAGCGGGATCGGCTCGCCCGTGCCCGCCGCGGTGCGCGCGCCGTCGAGCAGCGCCTCCTCCAGGCCGAGCGCACCGTCCGGGCCGAGCCCGAAGGCCGGCCCCCCGGGGGCCGCGGCGCCCGCGGCCCGGAGGGCCAGCAGGTCCGCCAGCCGCCAGCGGCGCAGCGGCTCGTGGCGCTGCCAGGCCAGCGCCGCCGTCAGGTCGGGATCCGAGGCGGGGTCGCGCGCCTGCGCCGCGAGCCGCGCGCCCCAGGGGCTGGCGGAGGCCGACGCCGGCGCCCGTCCCGACCGCTCGGCCAGCGCCACGACGCGGTCCCGCCAGGGCGGCGCGAGCAGCTCGTCCAGGGCCTCGACCGCGAAGCCGCGCTCCAGGGCCAGGCCCGAGCGCAGCGCGAGCACGACCCTGCGGAGCGGCCGCGTGGGCTCGAGCACGGCCAGCAGGGCCAGCGCCCGGCCCAGGGCGTCGTCGGCCTCGGCCTCGCGCTCCGCGCGCTCGGCCGCCGGAGCCGCCGCCGGCACGCCCGCGGCCGCCTCGCCCTGTTCGAGCTCGGCGGTCAGGCGTGCCCGCAGCGTGCGCGCGAGGCGCGCGTCCGGGGGGCTCCCGCGGCGCTCCAGGGCCCGCGCAGCCCGGTAGCGCTGCTCGGGATCGGGGGCGTCGAGCGCGGCGATCAGCGCCTCCCCCGCCCGGGGCGCGGCGCTCTCGGCCAGCAGCGCGAGCGCGGCCGCGGCCGCGGGCGCGCGGGCGGCGGCCTCCTCGAGCGCCGGCACCGCCGCGGCGCCCAGCGCCGCGAGCGCCGCGCGGGCCGCGGGCGCGTGCCGTTCGTCGGGCAGCTGCGCCGCGATCCAGGGGGCCAGCCCGGCCTGCGGCCGCTCGGCCAGGGCCTCGAGCACGCGCGCCGGTGCGGCGTCGGCCACGGCCAGGAGCTCCCGGGCGCGGGCGGGATCGCCCAGG
>CAZPOZ010000179.1:0-6317 GCA_964588235.1 uncultured Planctomycetales bacterium | reverse complement strand
CCAGCTCGCCCGGGAGGCGGCTGCGCAGCGCCGAGAGCAGCAGCCCGGGGGGTGCGTCCTCCCCCGGCGCCGTGAGCGACAGGGCGGGCTGCGCCGCGACGACGCCGCGCAACGCGGTGAGGCCCTCGGCGACCGTGCCCGGCCGCGCGGGGGGCTGGGCGTCGCCCCGGCGCTTGAACCCGGGCAGGAGCGAGGCCACGTCCCACCGCCGGGCGGCGCCGTCCTCGAGCAGCGCGGCGGCCACGCGCAGCGCCTCGAGCCCGCGGTCGGGGGCCGGGCGCAGCAGCGCCTGCGCGGCCCGGTCGGCGACGGCGGCGATGCGCAGCGGGTCGCGCAGCATCTCGCGCACGACGGGCAGGCAGCCCAGGCCCTTGGCCATGTCCTTGCGGAAGGTCAGATCGACGCGGTTGCAGCCGACCGCGTGGAGCGCGCGGTCCAGGGCTGCCAACTCCTCGGCGGTGTAGGTGTCGCCGTAGGCGGCGCCGTCGGCCGTCGCCGCCGGCGGCGGGTCGGCCGGCGGCTCGGCGCCCGCACGCGGGGAGGCGACGCACGACAGGCCGGCGAGCAGCAGGGCGCGGCGGAAGGGACGGGGCATGGAGAGGCCTCGGCGGAGGGCCGCCCAGCGTACTCGTCGGGACCCGCCCCCCCGGGGGCGTCGGCGGACGGAAGCGCGGGGGCACCCCCCGGCAATCGTGCAATTTTGCATTCTGAATGCATACTTGCACGGCATGGCCTACCTGCCGCGAACGCTGGAGCCCGTCCTCCTACGCCGGGCACGGGAGTTCCCCGTGGTGCTCGTCACGGGCCCCCGACAGTCGGGCAAGACGACGCTCCTGCGTCGCGCGTTCCCCCGCGCGCGCTACGTCGCGCTCGAGGCGGGCGACGTCCGGGCGGCGGCCGAGGCCGACCCCCGCGGGCTGCTGGCCGGCGACGGCCCCCTGATCCTGGACGAGGTTCAGCATGTGCCAGGGCTGCTCGACTACGTGCAGGAGGCCGTGGACGCCCGCCGGGGGTCCAAGGGACGCTTCCTGCTCACGGGATCCCAGAACCTCCTGCTGCTCGAGCGGGTCACGCAGACGCTCGCCGGACGCGTGGCGATCCTCACGCTCCTGCCCCTGTCGCTGCGGGAGCAGCTCGGCCGCCCCCGCAGCCGCCCCGCCTGGGAGGGAGGACGGCGCGTGACGCCCGCCACGGTGGACGAGGGCGAGCTCTGGCGCCGCATCGTGCGCGGCGGCTACCCGGAGCTCGTGGCCTCGCCGGGTCGCCCGGCGGAGCCCTGGCTGGAGTCCTACGTCCAGACCTACCTCGAGCGCGACGTCCGGCTCGTGCGCCAGGTCGGCGACCTCCGCACCTTCGACGCGTTCCTGCGACTGCTGGCGGCGCGCAGCGCCACCTTCCTGGACCTCTCGGCCCTCTCCCGCGAGCTGGGCGTGGCGGTGAACACCGTCAAGGCCTGGCTCTCCGTCCTCGAGGCGACGTGGCAGGTCGCGCTCGTCCGGCCCTGGGCCGGCAACCTCGGCAAGCGGCTCGTACGGACGCCGAAGGTGTACCTGCTCGACACGGGGCTGATGGCGCACCTGACCGGGTTCTCCGATCCGGAGCAGGCGCGGCGCGGCCCCCTCGCGGGCGCGTTGTTCGAGACGGCGGTCTTGGTCGAGCTGCTGCGCGCGGCGCACCATGCCGGACGGACGCCACGCGTGCACGTCTGGCGCACGGCCACCGGGCACGAGGTGGACTTCCTCGTCGAGCACGCCGCGGGCCTGGTCCCCCTGGAGGCCAAGGCCACGTCGACTCCGCGCCCGGAGCACGCGGTCCCGATCACGCGCCTGGCGGCCGACGGCCCCCCCGGGGTGCTCCCGGGGTTCGTCGTCCATGCCGGACGACGGGCGCCGTCGCTGGGAGGCGGTGTCAAGGCGCTGCCGCTCGCGGCGTGCTGAGCGCCCCCCCCGGCCCGCCTACTTCGTCGGGAGGCCGATCTGCGGCGCGAACTTCTTGAGCGTGTCGAAGAGCGCCCGCAGCTTCCCGTCGGCGCCGCCCAGGGCGAAGTAGCGCTCGTAGTGGAGGAAGGCCTTCTTCACGCGCTCCACGTTCGCGTAGGTGTCGCTGCGCGCGTGGCAGAGGATCGCCAGGTTCTTGTGGGCGTCCAGGAAGGCCTCGTCCTTGGCCAGCGCGCGCTCGTAGGCGGCGATGGCCCCGTCGGCGTCGCCCTCGCGGTCGAGCGCCAGCGCCACGAGGAAGTCGCCCAGCGCGCTCTTGGGCGCCGCCTTGGCGAAGCGCTGGGCGAGGGCCTTGGCCGCCGGGAGCTCCTCGCCCGTCAGGCGCGCCTCGACCAGCGCGCGCACGGTCGCCGGCTCGTTCGGGGCCGCCTTGAGCGCCGCCTCCAGCGCCACCAGGCCCTCGGCGCGCTGGCCCGCCGCCAGCAGCGCCTCCCCCAGCGCGCGGCGGGCGGCGACGTCCTTGCCGTCCACGGCCAGCGCCTCCTTCAGCGTCGTCAGCGCCTCCTCGTGCTTGCCCTGGGCCGACAGGGCCCGGCCCAGGCCCACGGCGGCCGGCAGGGCCTTGGCGTTCTTCGCCAGCACGAAGCGGAAGTCGGCCTCGGCGGGCTCGGGCGCGCCCAGCACGAGGCGGGCCTCCCCCGCCAGGTAGCGGGCGCGGGCGTCGTCGTGCAGATCCTCGGCCAGGCTCACGACGTCGGCCAGTCGGCCCTCCTCGAAGGCGGCGCGCACGGCTTCGAAGGTGGGCGGCACCGCCCAGGCCGCCGGCGCGGCCAACGGGGTCGGCAGCAGGAGGGCGAGCAGGGTCACGAGCAGTCGCGGCGTCCAGCGGCTCATCGGTCGGGCTCCACCAGGGTCGGGAAGGGCGCGCCCTCGGGCCAGGCCGCGAGCACGCGCTCGAGATCCTCGCCCGGCGGCGTGCCGGCGAGCCGGGCCCGCAGGGCCCTCAGCCGTTCGCGCTCCGCCGCCCCGGGCAGCGCGGCGGCGCGCGCCACGGCCAGGGCCAGGGCCGCCTCGCGCTCGTCGGCCTCGGTGCGCGCCCGACCCGCGGCCCGCTCCCAGGCCTCCGGCTCGGGCGCCCCCGCCGGCCGGGCCGCCCCGAGGGCCTCGGCCAGCGAGGCGCTCGCGTGCTGACCCGGGAAGGTGGCCACGACGACCCCTTCGGCGTCGGTGGCCGCCAGGTAGGGCCAGCCGGCCTCGAAGTGGCGCTGCATCTCGGCCGGGGGCAGCGAGGTCACGTCCACCTGCAGGGGCACGAAGGCCTCCACCCGCGCCAGCACCTCCGGCGCGCGCCAGGGCCCCTGCTCCAGCGCCCGGCACATGGGGCACTCGGGGTGCTGGACGTAGAGCAGCACGCGGCGGCCGGTCGCGCGGGCCAGCGCCCGGGCCTCGGCCGCGTCGCCAAGCCAGGAGACCCGGCCGTCGGCGACCGGCCGGTAGCCGGCCAGCAACCGCGCCGGCGGCACCGCGGGGGGCGCGGAGGGCTTGAGGCGCGCGAGCATCACCGGGCCAGGCCGGCTCGGCGCCGTCCCGGGGCGGGCCGGTTCGGGCGGGCCGCCGCGCGCTCGCAGGCCCAGGCCCACGGCCAGCAGCATCCCCGCGGCCGCCGCGAGCAGGACGGGCCACCGGCGCCAGGCGGGCCGGACCCGATCGCCCAGCGGCAGGTCGGCGAAGCGCAGGCGGCTCAGCTCGACCTCGGCCACCAGCGGCTGGGTGAGGCGGTGCACGGCGCGGTAGGCCAGGGCGTCGCAGGCCAGCGCCGGGTCTGCCGCCAGACGCGCCTCCAGGGCGCGCGCCTCCTCGGGCGTCAGGGCGCCGTCGGCCCAGGCCCTCAGGCGGTCCAGCAGGGGTTCGTCGTCGGAGGTCATGCGGGAGGTCAGGCGATGGGCAGGTGCTGGTGCAGTGCGCCCAACCGCTCGGCGAGCAGCTGCGTGGCGCGGCGGATGCGGGTCTCGACGGTCTTCAGGGGGGTGTCGGTGAGCGCGGCGATCTCGGCCACGGGCAGCCCTTCGAGCCGGAAGAGCACGAACGCCTCCCGGGGGCCGTCGGGCAGCGCGGCCACCGCGGCGCGCACGCGGTCGAGGACGAAGGCGCGGGCGTCCCGGCGCTCGGGGTCGTCCGAGGCCCCCGGCGGGCGCTCGGCCGGGGAGGCGGCCCCGTCCGCGCGTGCAAGAGACGGCGCGCCCGCCGCCGACCCCGTGGCAAGACGTTGGTCAAGACCATGGCGACGGGCGCGCCTACGTTGGGCATCCAGGTACAGGCGATAGGCGGTCTTCAGCAGCCACCCCACGACCGAGCCGCGGCCGGCGAAGGCCGCCCGATGCCGCCAGGCGACCAGGAAGGCCTCCTGGGTGAGGTCGTCGGCGTCGGCGGCGTTGCCGCACAGCCGTTGGAGGAACCGGTGGACGTGATCGCGCTCGGCCTCGAACAGGGCGCGGAACTGTGCGGTGTCCAGCGGCACGTGGGCGGGGGGTCGCGTCGCGGGAGGGGCCGGAGGGCGGGTCGCCGGGGGAAGGCGCGGCCGGCGCGCGCGGGAGGGGGCAGACGGGGCGGAACGACCCCGTGGAGCGCGGCCGGCCGCAGATGGGAACGCCGGCCGCTCAGATCCGGCCGAGGTTCTTGAGGACCGCGGCCCGGAAGGCCGCCTGCGCCTGGGAGCGCACGGCCAGGGCTTCCGTCCCGGTGGCCCGGCGGGCGTTGGCCTGCTGCGCCAGCGGGCACTCGTTCTCGCAGACGAACCCCTCGGGGCAGCGCCCGGGGGTCTCCTCGCCCGCGAAGGCCGGGAGGGCGGCGAAGGAGAGGACGGTGAGCAGGGTGAGCAGGCGCATGGAAGGCTCCAGGGACGTTGCCACGGTCGCCTCTACAGACGTCGCGACGGCCGCGCCCCCTTGCGCCGCGCGCCCGGGCCGGGACGAAAGCCCCCTCCCCCCTCCCAGGGACGCCCCCGCAGACGAAGGCGCCCGGCGACGCGGAGCGTCGCCGGGCGCAGGAGGGATGCGGACCGCCCGGGGCGGACCGCCCGTTGGGAGCGTGGGCTACTACTTCGCGCCGTGCAGCGCCTCGTGGACCTTGCCCACCATGCGGGCGCTGGGCGAGAGGGTGGCGTCGCCCTCGTCCTTCCACTTCGCCGGGCAGACCTCGGTGGGCTTCTTGGCGAGGTAGAGGTTCGCCTTGAACTTCCGCAGCAGCTCCTCGACGTTGCGGCCCACGTTGTAGAAGTTCACCTCGGAGGCCGTCAGCGTGCCCTTGGGGCTGATCAGGTAGGTGCCGCGCAGGGTGAGGCCGGAGTCCTCGTCGAAGCAGCCCAGGGTCCGGGCGACGTCGCCCTTGACGTCCGAGCCCATCAGGTACTGGACCTTCTGCAGCTCCTTCTCGTGCTTGCTCCAGGCCAGGTGCGTGTACTTCGTGTCCTTGCTCATGGTCACGATGTCGCAGCCGAGCTTCTTGAAGTGCTCCTGGTGGTCGGCCAGGGCCTCGAACTCGGTGGCGCAGACGAAGGTGAAGTCGGCCGGGTAGAAGAACAGGACGGTCCAACGGCCCTTCTGCTTCTGCGCGGCGAGGTCGAAGCGGGTGAAGTCGCCGGCCACGGGGTCGTAGGCGTCGAAGGCGAAGTCGGGCACGGGCTGCCCGACGCGGACGGGAGCGGTCATCGGAAGTCTCCAGGGGTTGAACGGACGTGGACGCGGCCTCCGGAGCCTGAGCGGCGCCGGAGGTCCGCGGAGCGGGCGGTCAGGGGGCGCCGGGCGCGCGCGCGCGGGAGGGGCGGGAGGGCGGCGGGCTGGCGCGGCGGGGGCGGCTCGCGCACGCCGGGCACAGCCCGAGCACCTGCACCGTCAGGCTGCGGGGGCGGAACGCCCCCAGGGCGCGCGGCAGGGGCACGCGGTCCAGCGCGGGATCGACGTGGTCGTCGACGCGGTGGCAGCGCTCGCAGACCAGGTGGTGGTGCGGGGCGAGGTTGCCGTCGAAGCGCCGGGCGTTGTCGCCGGCCACGCTCACCTCGTGGGCCAACCCCGCCTCGGCCAGCCGGTGCAGCGTCTTGTAGACGGTGCCCAGCGAGAGCGAGGGCTGCCGGGCGCGCAGCCGGCGGTGCAGGCCCTCGGGGCTGGGGTGGTCCATGGCGGCCACGAGCGCGGCGTAGATCGAGAGCCGCTGCGGCGTGGCGCTCAGGCCCGCCCCACGCAGCGCGCGGGCGAGCTCGGCGGGAGGCGGGACCGGGTACGAACTGTTCTTCACGAAGAAGATTTATCCATCGGGGCCGGCGGCCGTCAAGGCGGGCGCGACCCGCGGGTAGCCTCTGCTCGATGCCGCCCCCGCCCCGGTCGA
>CAZPOZ010000178.1:0-6341 GCA_964588235.1 uncultured Planctomycetales bacterium | reverse complement strand
GAGGACGCAGCCAGGACCGCGCGATTCAACCTGTGTTCACGCAACATGCGGGCTAAGGGGGCGGCTCCTTGGGCGTGGCCTCGCTCTCGGCGTCCAGGCGGGCCACCAGCGCCTCGATCGCCCCGAAGGCCTGCGCCGTGGCGGCCACCACCAGCACGTTCGTGCGCTCGTCGGCCAGGAAGACGGGGCGCCCGCCGCGGCCGGCGTCGCCGCTCCACAGGGTCGGCGAGGAGCTCACCAGCCCGTTGAGCAGGTTGGCCAGCCGCTCGGCGCGCGCGCGCCGGAGCGGGAGCACGTGCGCGGCCGCCGCCGCCGGCGTCGCCACGGGCACGTCCAGGCTGCGCAGCAGGGCCTCGGCCTCCTCGAGCTCGGCGGCCGAGCCGCGGAGCAGCAGCTGGTTCGTGCGCGGGTCGGCGGCCACGCGGAAGGCCTCCGCGGCCGCGCCCAGGCCTCCCTGCGCCTGGGCCGGGCGGGGGTCGGCCGGGCGGGGGCCCAGCAGCGACGAGAGCACGCTGGCCACGTCGGCCGCCGTGGCGTGCTCCAGGCGCACGCGCCGGGACTGGACCGCGGAGCCCCCGCGCTGGCTCGAGGCCTCCAGCTGGCGGACGAGGCGGTAGAGGGCGACCACGTTGGGCGCGAAGTCGGTCACCACGAAGGCCTTGGCGTCGGGCACCTCCGTCACGCTGCCGATGTTCTGCTGGGTGACGATGCGCGAGAGCGCCTGGCGCGCGTCCCTCAGGTTCTCGAGCCCCGTGGCCGTGATCGTGGTCGTGACGAAGAGCCCGTCCTCGTGCTCGTACGTCCCGAGGTTGGCCTCGCTGAGGGTGATCGGCTCCGGCTTGAGCTTCAAGATCACGCCCTGCTGGCGCGCGTCCATCACGAACCAGGTCTCCTGGCCCCGGCTCCCCATGGGGACCAGCGCCAGCTCGTAGAAGGCCAGCAGGCGGCGCACCGCCGGCAGGCGCTCCGCGCCGCCCGGGATGCGGGTGCCGGCGGCCACCTGCCCGTTGCGCACGAGCTTGTCGCTCGGGTTCCAGAGGAACTGCCCGGGCCGCTGGCGGACGAGCTCGGCCAGCAGGTCGTGGACCGGGGTCTCCTTGCTCAGGACCAGGGCCTCCCCGGCGGGGCCCTCGTCGGCCTGCGCGCGCGGCCCTCCTGCGACGAGCGCCGCCGCGAGGGTGAACGCGAGGGCCAGGGGCGCCCGCAGGACGCTCCCGACCCGGCGCGCCGTAGGGTCCGCACCCGTGCTCCGACCCAGGGTTGCGCTGCGCATGGGAGCCTCCCTCGAGCCCGGCGTGAAGCCGAACCGAACCGAACCGAACCCGCCCTTGGACGCGGCCGGGGCCGGCGCCCTTCCCGGGCCTCCCCAGCCTACGCGCCCGGCGGGCGCGGCGCCCGGGGACGCGGATCGGCCGGCGAGGTATCTGAGGGGCATGCCCACCCCGCCGCCCTCCGCCGTCCCCGACTGCTCGCAGGCCCTGGCGGCGCTCGCCGCCGGATCCGAGCGCACGCTCGCCGACCTCGTGCGCCTGGCGCGCATCCCGAGCATCTCGGCGCGCCCCGTCCCCGACCCCGACGTGCGCGCCTCGGCCGCGCTCACGGCCGAGCTGATGCGCGAGGCCGGCTTCGCCGCGGTCGAGCTGCTCGAGCTGCCGGGGGCCCACCCAACCGTCGTGGGGGAGCGCCGCGTGGACCCCGCGCGGCCCACCCTGCTGCTCTACGCGCACCACGACGTGCAGCCCACGGGCGACCCCGCGCGCTGGACGTCGCCGCCCTTCGAGCCCACGCGCCGCGGCGACCGCCTCTACGGGCGGGGCGTCGTGGACGACAAGGCCGGCGTGCTCGTGCACCTGGCGGCCGTGCGGGCCTGGCTCGAGGGCACGGGCAGCCTGCCGGTGAACGTGAAGCTGGTCGTCGAGGGCGAGGAGGAGATCGGCTCCGAGCACCTGGAGGCCTTCCTGCGGGCCCACGCGCGGCGCCTGGCCGCCGACGCCCTGGTGCTCACCGACACCAGCAACCTGGTGGCGGGGCTGCCGTCGCTGACCACGCGGCTCCGGGGGCTGGTCAAGGTCGAGGTCGAGCTGAAGGGCTACGAGCATGCGCTGCACTCGGGCTTCTGGGGAGGGCCCGTGCCCGACCCGGTCATGGGCCTCTCGCGCCTGCTGGCCACGCTCGTGAAGGCGGACGGCTCGATCGCCGTGCCGGGCTGCACGGCGGGCGCGCGCCGGCCCACCGCGGCGGAACGCCGGGCGCTCGCGCGCCTGCCGTTCTCGGAGCGCGCGCTGCGGCGCGACGCGGGCGCGGTGAAGGGCCTGCGGCTGCACGCCAGCGGGGGGACGGCGACCTACGCCGCTCAGTGGTTCACGCCCCAGCTGGCGGTGACGGCGCTGGAGGCCTCGCCGGTCGAGGGCTCGAGCAACCAGATCGTGCCCTCGGCCCGCTGCCGGATCGGCGTGCGCATCGTGCCCGGGCAGGACCCGCGGCGCGTGCAGCGGGCGCTGATCGCGCACCTGCGGCGCCACCGCCCCTGGGGGCTGGCCCTGCGGGTGCGGCCGATGACGGCGGGACCGGCCTGGAGCACCGACACGGCGCACCCGGCCTTCGCCGCGGCCAAGCGCGCGCTGCGGGCGGGCTACGGGCGCGAGGCCGTCGAGATCGGCGCCGGCGGCTCGATCCCCTTCGTGGGGCCCTTCGCGCGCGCGCTCGGGGGGGTGCCCGCGCTGCTCGTGGGCTTGGAGGATCCCGCCTGCAACGCGCACGCCGAGGACGAGAGCCTGCTGATCCCGGACTTCGAGGCCGCCTGCCGCGCGGCCGTGCACCTCTACGCCGAGCTGGCGGTCGTGCTCGGCAAGGGCGGGCCGGGGTGAGCGGGGGCGGTGGGGGCCGATCACCGCGCGAGGGGCGGGAGGCGGGGCCGAGGCTGGAGTGGCGCGCCGCGCCCGGGCCGGCCGCGAGCGCGGCGGGCGTGCTCGCCTGCGCCGGGCTCGAGGAGGCCGTGCCGTCCCTGGAGCGCGCCGTGAACGCGCTGGGCATGCGCTCGTCGGCCGGCTGGGACCGCCGCGGCTGGCCCGTCGTGGGCGGGCGCCTGGAGCGCGGCGTCCGCCTCGGGCCGCTGAGCACGCCGTACAGGCTCGAGGCGCTGCTGGTCGCACGGCCGAGCATCGAGCCGGGGGAGCAGGGGCTGCGGCTGTCGTCGTGGCTGGCCTACGTGCTGCACACGGGGCGGGACGGGGGCGAAGGGCTGGTGGACCTGCTCCGCGGGCGACGACGCCGCGTGCTCTCCGCCTCGGCCCGCCTGCTCGAGCGCGCCCTGCTGGACGAGGGCCTCGTGGTGCCTGGCACGCTCGTGGTCCGCGTCGCCCGCTGAGCGCCGAGCCGCCCTCCGGGTTCAGCGCTCGCCGACGCGGACCACGGCCTGCGTCGCCGGCGCGATCGCCTCGCCGACCTCCCGCCACCCGTCCCGGGTCCTCACGCTCAGCCGCACCGGCCCGGGCGAGAGGCCGCTCAGGAGGAAGCGCCCGTCCGGGCCCACGAGCGCGTAGGGCCGCATCGCCACGCGGTGCATCCCGTCGTCGCCCTGCAGGCTGGTGGCGGCCATCGGCGCCCCGTCGGCGTCCACCAGCGTGCCCGAGAGGGTCACGCCCTCCACGGCCCGCAGCGACAGGCCCTGCGTCCCCGGCGCCACGGCCCGGACCGTGGGGCCCAGGTAGCCCGAGGCGCCGCCTCCGGCCTCCAGGTCGTAGGGCAGGTCGAGCAGGCCGTCGGCGACGAAGGCCCCCGACGCGTCGGTGAAGACGAACACGCGCGCCCCCGGCAGGTCCGCCGCGGCGCCCACGGCGAGCAGCGAGACCGGGACGCCGGCGGGGGCCGCCCGGCCCCCCTGAAGCCTCACGCTGCCGGCGATCCTCGAGCCCGGCGTCAGCCTCAGCACCAGGCCCTCGGCGCGCGCCTCCACGCCGCGCTCCACGTGGTCGCGATGGCCCGGCACGCCGCGGACGAACAGGTCGTAGCGCAGGCCGTCGTCCAGCGGCCCCACCCGGAAGGCGCCGTCGCCCGCCAGCGCCCCGGGGAGGCCCGTCTCCTCGGTGCCTGCGCCCGCGGGCACGGCGAGCAGCCGGCCGCCGCCCCGCACGGGCGCGCCGGCCGGGTCCACGAGCCGGCCTTCGAGCACCCGGCCCGTGGGCAGGCGCACGGTGAGCCCGCGCGCCCCCGCCTCCACGCCCCGCAGCGTGACGGCCGCCAGCGGGAGCGCCTCGCCGGGACGCAGGCCCTCGCCGGCCGGCAGGAAGTCGAGGTCGTAGCGTCCCGGCGCGAGCCCGGTCAGGCGCAGCCCGCCCTCCGTCGCCAGCGCCTGCGCGCGCCGCGTGAAGTCGGGCGCCCCCGAAGGGCTCAGGCCCACCGCGCGGACGCGCACCGCGACCCGGACCGGCTCGCCCGCGTCGTCCACGAGGCGCCCCTCGATCGACAGGGCCCGCGCGAGGCTCAGCGTGGCCGGCGCCGACCCCGGCTCCACGCGCGGCAGCGTGGCGGCCACCCAGCCGTCAGGCGCCTGGGGGCCGCCGAGCCCCGGCGCCTCGGCGCGCAGCGCGTGGGGCGCGCGCGAGGGCACGACCAGGGTGAAGGACCCGTCCGGCGCGCTGCGCGCGCTCCACAGGCCCGGGCCGGCCGGGGAGGTGGCCGGGCGCGCCTGGACCGAGGCGCCCGCGATGGGCTCGCCCGTGAGGGCGTCCACGACCCGTCCGCTCAGGCTCGGTCCGGCCGTCAGCGTCAGGCGGGGGGGCGCCGGGGCCGGAAGGGGCAGGGCCGCGTCCGGCGGCAGCGCGATCAGGGCGAAGGCCCCCGGCGCCGGCAGGTCCAGGCGGAAGCGGCCCTCCTCGTCGGTGGTCGCCTCGGGGCCGTCCCCCCCCGCGTCGGCCGGGCGCACCCGCGCCCCGGCCACCGGGACCCCCAAAGCGTCGAGGGCCACGCCCTCCATGCGCACGGGGGCCGAGGCGGCGCGGGGGTCGCGCCCGGGGGACCCTGCCGGCGGCTCGGGGGGCCGCGCGTCGGGCGCCGGGGCCGGCTCGCGGTCGGGTCCGGAGCCGGCCGAGGTGTCGGCGCCCGCGGGGGCCGGCGGGGCGTCGAGTGCGGGCCTCTGCGCTCGCGGGGCCCCGCGGGCGCGCTCCACGGGGTCGGCCGCGCCTGGCTCGCTCCCCCCTCGCCCGGGCCCCAGCGCGGCCCAGACGGCCAGCGCCGCGGCCAGCAGCAGGATCGGCGTGCGCACGGCGTCAGCGTAGCAGCCCCCGTCCGGCGGGGCGCGCGGCGGGGGCGCGGCGACGGCTCCGTCCCCCGTCAAGGCTGGAGAGCGGCCCCCGCCGACGCCATACTCCGACCGATGGCGAAACCCGCGCCCCGCGTCGTCTCCGGACCGCCTCCCCAACGCATCGCGCTCACGCCGGGCCGGCGCGTGCTGTTCCTGACGAAGGACCCGGAGCTCATCCGCCGCCAGCTGGCGGGCACGCTCGACCTGAGCATGCGCGACCTGCGCGTGGACGACCTGCTCGACGACGTGAACACCGACGCGATGACGCCGGCCTGGGTCTGCTTCCGGCACCGCCCCGAGGACCTCGCGCTGGACGCCTACGCCGGGCTCATCGTGGACGGCCGGCGCCTGTTCCCCACGCGCGCGCTGATGGACGGCGGGTTCGAGGTGATCGTCTCGGGGCTGCGCAAGGGCGTGGGCTCGTCGCGCGAGACGGCCGTGCAGGCCGAGAAGTGGAGCGGCATCCGCATCGCGGTGGCCGCCTCCTTCGCGCCCATCCACGCGCGCAACAACATCAACCAGGGCGTGCTCATGTGCGGGCACGACGTGCTCCGGCGCCTGCAGGACGGCGAGGCCGTGCCGCTCGAGACCTTCCTGGACGGGCACGACCCCGTGACCCAGACGATCATCCGCTCGGGGGGGCTGTTCGCCTTCAGCAAGGCCTTCGCGGAGGGGCGGGCCCAGGTGCCGCCCACCGGCACGGGGCCGCGGCCGATGACGATGGCCGAGAAGATCCTGGCGGCGCACCGCGCCGGCGGCGAGGCGCCGTACGTCAAGGCGGGCGACAGCATCGTCTGCCACGTGGACGGGGGCTACAGCCACGAGTTCACCACGGCCCAGGTGCACGCCTTCCTCCAGGAGGAGCACGGGGCGGGCTACCGGGTGAAGAACCCGGCGAAGTTCGCCGTGTTCGAGGACCACGTGATCTACGCCGACGGCGTGCCCGCGATGGCCCCCTACGGGCGCGAGATCCAGACCCTGCGGGACATGCAGCGGGCCTTCCAGCGGCACACCGGCGTGCGCGACTACTCGGCCAAGG
>CAZPOZ010000177.1:0-6343 GCA_964588235.1 uncultured Planctomycetales bacterium | reverse complement strand
GCATCAGCGTCGAAGAGACGAAGCGGGTGATGAAGATCAGCAAGCACCCGATCAGCCTCGACCGTCCGATCGGCGACAGCGACGACTCGTACTTCGGCGACTTCATCGAGGACGAGCAGGCCGAGAGCCCCGTCAACGCCGCCACGCACGAGATGCTGAAGGACAAGATCGACCAGGTCCTCCAGACGCTCACCTTCCGCGAGCGCGAGATCATCAAGCTGCGCTACGGCATCGGCGACGGCTACACCTACACGCTCGAGGAGGTGGGCAAGATCTTCAAGGTCACCCGCGAGCGCGTGCGGCAGATCGAGGCCAAGGCCGTGCGCAAGCTGCAGCACCCCGTGCGGGCCCGCAAGCTCGAAGGGTTCCTGGAGACGTGAGCCGGAGCGGCCTGCATTCGCCTCGACACGCCGCCCTGCGGGGGTACCGTCGTCGCCTTCCCCTCGGACTCCGGACCCTTCAGGCATGACGCAGCCGGGCATGTCGCAGAGCGTGCGCGAGATCCTCGAGCGGCTGCAGGCGCTCCGGGCCCTCGACCTCAGGATCCGCTCGTGCGACGCCGACCTGGCCCAGGGGCCGGCGGCCGTGACCGAGCACGCCGCCGCCGTCCAGGCGCTGGCCGCCCAGATCAAGGCCCTGGAGGACCGCACCAGGGTGCTGCGGGCCCAGGTGAAGCTGCGCGAGAACGAGCTGCGCGCCCAGGAGCAGAAGGTCGCCAAGCTCAAGGAGCAGTCGGGCCAGGTCCGGAACAACAAGGAGTTCATGGCCTTCCGCGCCGAGATCGCCAACGCGCAGGCCGACGCCGACCGGCTGCAGGGCGAGATCCTCAAGATCCTCGACGTGGTGCAGCAGGCCGACGCGAAGGTGGCCGAGCTGAGCGCCCAGCGCGCGGCCGCCCAGAGGAAGCTCGACGCCGCCCAGGCCCAGGTGGACGGGGCCCTGGCGGGGGTGAAGGCCGAGCGCACGACCCTGCTGGGGGAGCGGCCCTCGCGCCTGGAGGGCGTGCCCGTCGAGACGCTCGACGTCTACGAGCGGGCGCGGCGCTCGCGGGGCGACGCGCTGGCCGCCGTCGAAGGCGAGTACTGCGCCGGCTGCGGCGAACGCCAGACGAAGAACGACCTGTACGCGATCCAGAACCTCACGCGGATCGTGACCTGCAAGTCGTGCAACCGGATCCTCGTCGCCGGCTGAGCCGCCGCGCGCGGGGGGGGAAGGGCGAGCGGGCCGGTACGCCGGGTTCTGTCGGGGGCGACCATCGATCTGGGACCGCCGTCACCGGCGGCCTCGAACGGCCTACCCGGAGGTCGGGCGGTGCGGGCCGCACCGCGAGGCCCTGCGGCCTCTTCCTCCCTACATGGCCTTGCTCCAGGTGGGGCTTGCCGTGCCAGGACCGTCGCCGGCCCCGCGGTGGGCTCTTACCCCACCGTTTCACCCTTGCCTGATCCCCGGCTCCCGCGCCGAGGCGCGGGCTCCGGGGCCATCGGCGGTGTGCTTTCTGTTGCGCTGTCCCTGGGCTTGCGCCCGGTGGGCGTTACCCACCACCTTGCCCTGCGGAGCCCGGACGTTCCTCGGGCGCTTGCGCGCTCGCGGTCGCCTGGCCCGCTCGCCGGCCTCACTCTACCCCGGCCGCCCGGCCCCGCCTACCGCCCGTCCGGGGGGCCTCCGGGGACCCACTTCGAGTCCTTCTTGTGGTCGTTCCACCACCGACGCCAGTCCTTGGGCCGGGTCAGCTGCTGGCCCGTGAGGGCCTGCAGCGCCTGGCGCAGGGGCGTGCCGAAGACCTCCCACTTCTGGTGCGCGACCTTCGAGGCGACCTTGTCTTCGGGGCGCACGGAGTCCATCAGGTTGCGGGTGGACTCGTACAGGTCGATCAGCCGCTGCACGGCCTCGCGCTTCTGCTCCACCTTGAGCTCGGCGAAGGTGGCCAGCCCGTCGGCGGCCTGCGCCACCACCTGCGCGTCCTCGCTGGCGATCAGCCCCGTGAGCGGGGGCACGGCGCTGGCGTGGGCGGTCACGGTGAGCGCCCGCGCCACGCGCCGGTGCAGCTCGAAGTCGCGGCGCAGCTCCTTGTGCTCGACCAGGGCGGCCAGGGGCTCGACGAGCAGCCGGTCGTGGACCTTCTCCACCAGGGCGAAGACGCGGTCGCGCACCTCGGCGTCGGCCATGAACACGGCCTCGAGGGCCGCCTTGGCGGCCTCGACCCCGTCCAGGGTGTGCAGCGCGCCCAGGGCCTTGAGGATCTCCTCCCGGTGGGCGGCGGCGTAGGGGCCCTGGGCCCACTTCCGCAGGTCGCGGCGCAGGTCGCGGACCTGGACGGCGCGGGCCTCCTCCATGGCGGGGTTCGGAGGGTCCTCGGCGCGGCCGGCCGGCGGGCGGGCGGCGCAGAGGCCCAGCGCCAGCAGCAGGAGGGGGGCCCGGAGGCGGCGCATGCGCTCCCGATCCTAACGCTCGGCGCCGGACGGTGTCAGACACCAAGTCGACACCAAGTCGAACCCATGACCCCACGGCGCAGCCCCTCGGGTACCGTGCGCCCATGAGCCTCGCGTCCCCGCCGGCCCTCGCCGACCCCCTGCTCGCGTTCCGCCGGCACTTCCCCACCCTGGAGCGCTGCACCTACCTGATCAGCAACTCGCTGGGCGCCATGCCCGAGGGGGCGCAGCGCGGGCTGGCCGAGTACGGCCGCACCTGGACCGAGCGGGGCGTGCGCGCCTGGGCCGAGGGCTGGTGGGACCTGGCCAAGCGCGTCGGGGACGGCATCGGGCGGGTGGTGAACGCGCCGGCCGGCACCGTCTCGATGCACCAGAACGTGACCACGGCCGAGGCCATCGTGCTCTCTTGCTTCGACTGGAAGGCGCCCCGCAACCGGCTGGTGGGCGTGAGCATGAACTTCCCCACCAACCGCTACCTCCACGACCGGCTGGCCCGTCGGCTGGGGGCCGAGGTGGTCGAGGTGCCCTCGCCCGACGGGCTGGGCGTGCCCACCGAGGCGATCCTGAACGCCATCGACGAGCGCACGCGCCTGGTCTCGGTCAGCCACGTGCTGTTCCAGACCGCGCACGTGCTGGACGCCGCCGCGATCTGCGCCAAGGCCCGGGCGGTGGGGGCCCACGTGATGCTGGACTGCTTCCAGTCGGCCGGGACCCTGCCGGTGGACCTGCAGGCCCTGGGCTGCGCGTTCGCCACCGGCGGCGTGCTCAAGTGGCTCTGCGGCGGGCCCGGGGGGGCGTGGCTCTACGTGCGGCCCGACCTGCTGGCGACGCTCGAGCCCGCCTTCACCGGCTGGGTGGCGCACGAGACCCCCTTCGCCTTCGCCGCGCCGCCGATGCGCTACGCGCAGGACGCCTACCGCTTCATGACCGGCACGCCCAACATCCCGGCCCTGTACGCCGCCGAAGCCGGGCCCGCGCTGGTCGCGGAGGCCGGTGCGGACCGCATCCGCGCCAAGAGCCTGCGCCAGACCCAGCGTCTGATCGACGCGGCGTTGGCCGAGGGCTGGACCGTGAACACCCCGCGCGATCCGGCGCGGCGCGGCGGCACGGTGGCGATCGAGTGCCCGCACGCCTACGAGGTCAAGCTCGAGCTGCTCGAGCGCGAGGTGGTCGTGGACTACCGGCCCGGCGCGGGCATCCGCGTCGCGCCGCACTTCTACACCTCCGACGCCGAGTGCGACCACGCCGTCGCCGAGATCAAGCGCATCCTGGCCGCCGGCGCCTGGAAGCGGCACGAGGGCCTCCGGACGCACGTCACCTGACCCGGGGCGGCCATGCGGATCCACGACATCTCGCGCCCGGTCCTGAAGGGCATCCCCGTCTGGCCCGGCGACACGGCCTACGACTTCCGCTTCGTGGCGAAGATCGCCGAGGGCTCCAGCGTCAACGTGGGACGCGTGGAGATGAGCGTGCACACCGGCGCGCACACCGACGCGCCGCTGCACTTCGACGACGCGGGCGCCGACATGGCCTCGGTGGAGCTCTCGAAGTACCTGGGGCCGTGCGTCGTGGCCGACGTGCGCGTGGACGGCCCCGGGGGCGTCCGGCCCGAGCACCTCCCCGACCCCGTGGAGCGCGCGGTCCTGAGGACCCGGCGGCTGCTGCTGCGCTCCTACGCCCGTCGGCCGGGCGGCTTCGACGAGCACATGACCCATGCCACGCCCGCGCTGGCCGACTGGCTGGCCGAGCGCGGCGCCGTGCTCTTCGGCATCGACACCGACTCGATGGACGCCTTCGACAGCAAGGACCTGCCGGCGCACCACCGCCTCACGCAGCACGGCATCGCCATCCTGGAGGGCCTGGACCTCTCGGCCGTGAAGCCCGGCGAGTACGAGCTGATCGCGCTGCCGCTGCGCCTGGTGGGCGCCGACGCCAGCCCCGTGCGAGCCGTGCTGGTGGAGCGCTGAGGCCGTAGGATTCGCCGCATGAGCACGCCGTCCACGCCCGCCGCCCCGCCGCCCGCCCGGACCGCCCTCGAGGCCGAGCTCGCGGCGATGCTGCCCGCGCTCCAGGCCCTCGATCCGGCCAAGCCCGACGCGGCCCGGACCCTGGAGCAGCAGATCCCGTTCGGCGGCCCGGCGGTGAAGCGCGTGCGCGAGCTGTGCGCGCAGGGCCTCGCCGAGGGCTGGCTCACGCCCAAGAGCGGCGGCCCCAAGGTGAAGTTCGGGCGCCTGGCCAAGGACCTGGGCGGCTTCGCCGTGGACGTGGTGCTGATGGAGGGTGCGGGGCTCGGCCACACGCACACGCGGGGCGAGATCAACCTGTGCCTCGCCTGGAAGGGCGCGCCCCGGTTCCACGAGCACCCGCCGGGCTGGGTGGTCTTCGCCCCGGGCAGCCACCACGTGCCCACGGTGACCGGCGGCGAGATGCTCTTCGTCTACTTCACGCCCGGGGGCGCGGTGGTCTGGGATCCGCCGCCCGCCAAGGCGTAGCGCCCGCCCCCCTACGGCGACCTGCGCGGCTTCAGGTCCAGGGCCAGGCGCTTCGCCTCGCCCTCGGCCAACGTGAAGCGCAGCAGCCGGCTCTCGCAGCCCTGGGCCGCCACGACCAGCACGTGCCGGCCCGCGGCCACGCCGCGGATCCGGCGCTGCAGCGTGTGGCCTGCCGCCGCCGCCCCCAGGCTCAGCAGGTCCCCGTCGAGCAGGCAGGCCAGGCGCGCGTCGGCGGGCGCCTCCAGGTCGAGGACGAGCTCCCCCCGGGGCACGCGCAGGCGGTAGGGGCCGTCCCCCGAGAGGGCGAGCCGCGCGGGCAGCCAGCGCTCGACCTCCCCCAGGAGCGGGACCTGGGACGGGGCGGAGCCCGGCCCGGCGGCGCGCGCCTTCGGCGGGGTCTCCAGGTCCAGGGTGACCCAGGCCCCGTCCCTCAGCGCCCGGCTCGAGACCGCCAGCCGCCCCCCGCCGTCGGGCTCCGCCCGCTCGTGGACCCACGCGGGCTCCGGCAGGTCCGGGCGCAGCAGGGTGGGCGTCCAGATCGACACCAGCGGCTCGGGCAGCTCCAGCCCCTCCGGGAGGACGATCTCCAGGCGGCGCAGGGGCGGTTCCTGCAGGCCCTCGGGCGCGAGCTCCACACGGTCGCCGGGGCCGGGGGGAACCTCCACCGCGGCCCCGACCGCGCGCTCGTCGTCCCCGGGCGGCATCAGCCAAGTGCGACCGCCGGGGGGCAGCCGGACCTGGGTCCGACCCCCGGCGGAGCGCAGCTCCTCGACGTCGGAGCACTCGGGAGCCACGGTCCACCCCTCGCCGGGCAGGCCCAGCACGGCCGGCTCGGGCAGGGTGAGCCGCACACGCCGCACGCCCCCGGCGACCGGCCCCGCCCGCGCCGTGGCCAGGCCGAAGGGGCCCGTGGCGGTGACGCCGACGTCCCCCACGGCGGGGACGTGCGGCCGCCCGGCGGGCGTCTCGAGCTCGTCCGGGTCCAGCCGTCGGGCCTCGTCTCCGCCTTCGGCCGCCGCGAAGACCCACAGCTCGTGCGGGCGCCCGCCCACGACCTCGACGTGCAGCCGGGGCTGAGGCTCGAGCACGATCGCCAGGGTGCACAGGCCCGGCGCCTCGGGCGGGGGCACGTGGAGGATGCCCGCGCGCGGACGCAGCTCGTCGAAGGGCGAGCCGGGCGCCACGACGTAGGTGCCCTGCTCGAGGGTGCCCCGCTCGAGGCGCCCCTCGAGCACGGTCCGCTCCGACGGGCGCCCGGCGAAGGGCTCGAGCCGCCGACCGTCCTCGAGGCGGTCCAGCGCCGGCATCGACCCGCCGCCCGCGCCGGGCGGGGCCAGCAAGGCCAGCAGCACCGGACGCCCCGGTCGGGGCGCGTCGAGGTCCACGTCGGGATCCCAGCGGAGCTCGCGCCCCGGCGTCCAC
>CAZPOZ010000176.1:0-6358 GCA_964588235.1 uncultured Planctomycetales bacterium | reverse complement strand
CGTAGAGGTTGCTCAGGTAGTGGGGGAAGGACCCGTCCACCTGGGGGTGGTTGGCCGACACGAAGCGGTCGTGGGGGCCGAGCGCCACGGCCGGGGTCTCCGCGGGCGAGAGCTCGCCCGACCAGTCGCTCGCGCTCGTGCGCCCGTCGCGGGGCAGCGTGGGATGACCCTGGCCGGCGCGCAGCGGCACGCGGCCCATGAGCCTCCACCCGCCGGCCCCGGCGACGTCGGCGTAGAGCAGGTTCTGCGCGGGCGAGCCGTAGCCGGCCACCGCCTCGGCCACCTCCGCGGCCCGGCGCGCGCGGCCCAGCCCCAGGAAGGCCTCCAGGTCGCGCCCCGGCTCCATCCACGTCGCCCGCAGCGACAGCGCCGGGCCCTCGTAGCCCGGGAAGGCGTCGGAGAGCAGCGGGCCGCGGTGCGTGCGGCGCAGCCGGAACAGGGCCGGCGCGAGCCCCCGGCGCGGGATCTCCTGCGTCTCCACGCTGAGGTCGTGCCAGCGGCCGTCGAGCCGGTAGCGGGTGCCCGTCCCGTCCAGCTCCTCGAGCCAGACGTCGGCGTCGTCGAGCATGGCGTTGGTCAGGCCCCAGGCCAGCGTGGGCGTGCGCCCCAGCACCACCCCGGGCGCGCCGGCCATCGTTGCGCCCACCGCCCGGTAGCGCGCGCCGCGCACGCTGGCCAGGTACCAGACGCCGGGCAGGCCCAGCTTGAGATGGGGGTCGTTGGCCAGCAGCGGCAGGCCCGAGGCGGAGCGGGCCCCGCCCACGAGCCACGCGTTGCTGCCGACCGCGGGGGGGCCGGGAGGCAGGAAGCTGAGCGCGCCGGCGACCCCGTCCACGAGCCAGCGGGCCTGCGCGAGGCAGGCCTCCTCGGGCCCGGCCGGCAGCAGGGCCTGGAGGCGCGCCGGGTCGTCCTTCAGGCGCTCGGCCACGGCGGCGAAGACCGGGGCCGCGCGCCACTTGAAGGAGAGCCCCAGCGCCATGCCCTTGGCCACGACGAGCGTGTCCAGGGGCTCCCAGGGCACGAGCGGGAGGCCCAGCAGCCGGTGCTCGAGCGGGCGGCGGCGCCGGAGCACCTCGACGCCGGCGTTGACGCCGGCCACGTAGGCCTCGAGCAGCGTCCGGCCCTCGTCGCTGCCCGCCTCCAGCGTGCGGCGCGCCGAGGGCACCACGTCCAGCGCGCGCACGAGCCGGTCCGCGTCGGTCGTCGTGCGCCGGGCTCCGAAGGGCGGCAGGCCCAGGTCGCCCAGCGGGCGCTCGCCCAGGGTGGCGCTCGTGAGCCCGCGCAGCGCCCGCCGCATCAGGTCCATCTGGAAGAAGCGGTCGAGCGCGTGGCACACGCCCAGGGCGGCCAGCGCGTCGGCGTCGGCGGCCGCGCGCACGTGGGGCACGCCCAGCGCGTCGAAGCGCACCTCGGCGCCGCCCACGAGGCCGCGCACGGCCAGCCGCCCGCGGTGCGGCACCAGGCCGGCGCGAGAGACGGACGACAGCCCGCCCGCGACGGCGCTGGCCAGCCAGCCCGACAGGCGTCGGCGCCAGCCGCTCCCCCGGGCGGCGGTCACTCGTTGTGCCACACGCGGCCGATCTCGGGGTGACGGCTCAGGCGCGCGCGGAACTCCTCCTTGATGCGCGTCATGGCCTCGGACGTGCGACCCTCGAACACCAGCACCAGCTCGGGCAGGTTGCTCGACGGCCGCACGAGCCCCCAGCCGTCGGGGAAGGTCACGCGCGCGCCGTTGATGTCGATCACCCGCCCCGGGAAGTCGCGGCGCATCTCGGCCAGCAGCCGCTCCATCACGCCGTACTTCAGCTCGTCGGCGCAGTCCACGTGGATCTCCGGGCTGGTCACGTAGCCCGGCGCCTCACGCAGGATCGCCGACAGGGGGCGCCCGTCGGCGGCCACGGCCTCGGCCAGCTTCAGGCCGGCGAACAGGCCGTCGTCGTAGCCGTGGAAGCCGTCCTTCAGGAAGAAGTGCCCGCTGCGCTCGCCGGCGATGGGCGCGCCGACCTCGGCCATCTTCGACTTGATCCACGAGTGCCCGGTCTTCCACATCACCGGGCGGCCGCCGTGGGCGACCACGTCCTCGGCCAGCGCTGCGCTGCACTTCACGTCGAACACCACCGGCGCCCCCGGGTGGCGGGCCAGCACGGGGCGGGCCAGCAGCATGAGCACGCGGTCGCTCTCCACGTCGTCGCCGCGCTCGTCCTGCACGCCCAGCCGGTCGCCGTCGCCGTCGAACGAGAAGCCCAGGTCGGCGCCGTGGGCGACCACCGCGCGGCGGATCGCCACGCGGGCCGCCTTCTCGCTGGGGTGGGGGAAGTGGTGGGGGAAGGTGGGGTCGGGCTCGCAGTGGAGCGGGACCACGTGGAGCCCGGCCCGCTCGAAGGCCTCGACGCAGAAGAGCGCCGCCGTGCCGTTGCCCGGGTCGAGCACGACCTTGAGCGGGCGGGTCAGGCGCACGCGGGAGGCGAGGTCGTGGAGGTAGGCCTCGCGCAGGTCCAGGCGCTCCACCGTCCCCGCGCCGCGGTGGAACGCGCCGGAGGCGGCCAGCGCCTGCAGGCGTTCGATGTCGGGGCGCAGCAGCGTGGTCACGCCGTCCACGGCCATCTTGAGGCCGCTCCAGCCCTGGGGGTTGTGGCTGGCGGTGATCATCACGCCCGCGGGGCAGGCGAGGTGCACCTGGGCGAAGTAGAGGGTCGGGGTGAGCACGCAGCCCACGTCCACCACCCGCTGCCCCGTCGAGCACAGGCCCTCGACGAAGCGCTCCTGGAGGCGGGCGCTGTAGGTGCGCAGGTCGTGGCCGACCACGACCCGCTCCCGGCCGCGCTCCCGGGCGAAGGTGCCGAAGGCGCGGCCCAGCGTGCGCATGCCTTCGTCGGAGAGCTCGTCCACGGCCTCCGGGAAGACCTCCGGGACGCGGCCGCGCACGTCGTACTCGCGGAACAGGGTGGGCTTGAGGCGCATGAGGCCCGCCAGGGTCGGTGGGGGAGGGCGGCGCGGCAAGCCCTGGGCCCGCCCGGTCCCCGGGTCGCTTGCCGGGGGCGGCGGCCCCGCGAGCCGCCCCGTCCCCGGGGTATGCTGGCCCGTCGCCGACCTCCGCGAGAGGACCACCGATGTCGTACACGGACGCCCGCCTGTCCCGCGTGCCCGCCGCCCAGCTCGGGCGGGAGGAGCGCGCGGCCTTCATCGGCCGGACCTACGGCCACCTGCTCGGCGCGGTGCTGGGGTTCGTGATCCTCGAGCTGCTCTACTTCCGGCTGGGCTGGGCCCTGGGGCTCGCGCGGGCCCTCACGGGCACGTCCTGGCTGCTCGTGCTGGGCCTGTTCATGCTCGTGGGCATGCTGGCCACCACCTTCGCCTCCTCGGCCAGCTCGCGAACGGCGCAGTACGCCGGGCTCTCGCTCTACGTCGTGGCCGAGTCGCTGCTCTTCGCCCCGCTGCTGGTGATCGCCGACCTCCAGGCGCCGGGCGCCATCTCCAGCGCCGCGCTGCTCACCGTGATGGGCTTCGCCGGGCTCACCGGCGTCGTGTTCCTCACGCGCCAGGACTTCTCGTTCCTGCGCGGGCTCCTGCTCTGGGCCGGCGTGGCGACGCTGCTGCTGGTCGTCGGCGCCGTCGTCTTCGGCTTCCAGCTGGGCATGCTCTTCAGCGTGGCCATGGTCGTGCTGGCCGGCGCCTCGATCCTCTACAACACGAGCACGATCCTGCACCAGATGCCGGCCGATCGGCACGTCGCCGCCGCGCTGGCCCTGTTCGCCGCCGTGGCCATGCTCTTCTGGTACGTGCTGCGGATCGTGCTCGAGTCCCGGCGCTGAGGCCGAGCCGGCGGCGGGCCCAGGCACGGCTGGTTGATTGTAGAGTGCAAGCATCGCAAGGGGGGCGGCTCGGCCGATAGGGAACGGCCTTACCCGGGCGAGCGTCCAACGTACGCTCGCCGTGGAAGGGTCCACGGCCGCCGGAGCCCCGAATGACGCCTCGTTTCCGACTGGCCCTCGTGGGCCTGGCCGCGCTGGCAGCCCTGACGGGCGCCCTGGCCCTGCTGCGTACCGGCGGCGGGACGCCGTCGGAAGGGGAGGCCGGGGGACGGGCTGCGGCCGGCCCGGCGCTCCCGGGCGCCGGCCTGAGCCCGCGCACCCCGGACGACGGCGAACCGGGAGGGGAGGACGAGGCCCCGTCCCGAGGGGGCGGCGCCACGGGGGGCCTGCGCCCGGGCCTGCGCGCGCCCGAGGGCGTGGACCTCTCCGACCCCGAGCAGCGTCGGCGGCACCTCCTCGGGCTGATCGCCGAGCGCCCGCTGGACTGGAACCAGATCGTCGCCCTCGTGGGGCTCAGCACCGAGCCGCTCGACCCGGCGGCGCGCGCGTTCCTGCTCGAGCAGCTCAGGACCGGCGACCGCAACGGGGCCGGCCGCGCGCTCACCGTCTGCCACGACCCGGCGTTCGTGCCCGAGCTGCTCGCCCTGCTGGACGACCCGGGCGCCCCCGCGGGCATGCGCCGCGTGGCCGTGCTGGCGCTGGCCCAGATGCCGGGGGCCGACCGCGACGAGCTGGTGCGCACGCTGGAGGGGCGGCTCAAGGGGACCGGAGCGGCCGACGGCGAGCTGCTCGGCATGATCGCCCGCCGCGGCGGGCCCGAGGCGGCGCGCGCGATCACCGAGTACGTCGCCCGCGGCGGCGACGGCGTGCGGCTGGCCCAGAGCGCGGTGGGGCAGCTGGACCTCGTCGGCGACCCGGCCGCCGCGGAGGTCGTGGCCCAGGCCCTGCGGCGCACCGCCTCGCCGGAGGCCCTGGCCGTGCTGGTGCGCCTGGCGAGCGCGCGCCCGGGGGCCGCGGGGGTCGGGAGCGCCCTGATCGCGCTCGACCGCGACGACGTGCCCGAGGCCGTGCGCACGCAGGTGCTCGAGGCGCTGGCGCAGGTGGGCTCCCTGGAGGCCACCGAGCACCTGCTGCGCGTCGCGCGCCAGCCGGGGGTGTACGGCGAACGGGCCACCCTCGCGTTGGCGAACCTGGGCACGACCTCGCCCGAGGCGCAGGAGGCGCTGCTCGCCGCCGCGGAGCGCCCGGGCTCGAGCCCGCGCCCCGAGCTGGCCCGCGCCTCGCTGTTGCAGGCCGCCGGGACGATGCGCCTGTCCAAGGCGTTGCCCGCGATGGTGTCCGCGCTGGACGAGCGCGACCTGCAGGTGAAGAACGGCGCGCTCCAGGCCCTGGGCCGGATGGGCCCCCTGGCCCGGGCCCACGTGGAGGCCATCGGCCAGCAGTTCGCCGCGGGCTCGGAGGCCACGCGCATCGCCGTCGTGGTGGCCCTGGGCAGCATCGGCGGGCCGGAGGCGGCCGAGCGGCTCGAACGGCTGGGCGCGACGCCCGACCTCGGGCCCCAGCTGCAGCGCACGCTCGGCTTCGCCCTCGCCCAGGCCCGGGGTCTGCCGGCCGACGACGAGGGGCCGGACGCCGAACGGCGCTGAGCTGCCGCGGGGGCTCCCGCCGCGTTAGAGAGGAAGCGTGGCCCGCCTGCCCCTCCCCGCCTCCCGAGCCCCGGCGGCGGCGCCGCCGTCGGCCGCCGGGGCCGCGGGCCGGCTCGGCGCGCGCGGCCGGGCGCGGCGGTCCCGGGGGCGTCTGGCCCCCCTGGGCCTGGCGCTCGGGTTGTGCGTCGGCTCGCCCCTGGGGCCGCTCCTCCTGCCGCCCGGGGCGGCTCCGGGCGCAGGCGGCGGGCTTCGCGACGCCCGGGCCGACGAGGGGCAGGAACGCGTGGAGGCGCTGCGCAAGGCGCTGCGCCAGCCCGACCTGGCCGAGCGGGCGCGCGCGCTCCACGAGTTCAGCCGGGGCGCGGCCCGCCTGGCGGGCGACGCGCAGAAGAACGCCGTGCGCCTGCTCAAGCAGCTCCTCGACGCCGAGAGCGAGCGTCCCGTGCGCGTGGCCGCCGTGGGCGCCCTCGCCCGCCTGGTGCGGGCCGAGGCCTGGGTGACGGTGATCCTCGCCGCCCGCGACGACCGCGACCCCGTGGTGCGGCAGGCCGCGCGGCTCGAGGTGCTCGGCGGCCGGGCCGACCTGCTCGAGGTCGTGCGCAAGCTGCTCCAAGAGGACGAGGACCCCACGTTCCGCGCCGAGCTGCTGCTGCTGCTGCGCGACCGCCGCAAGGCCGACGCCGTGCCCCTGCTGCTCGCCGCGCTGCGCGACGACAGCGGGCGGGTGGTCGCGGCCGCCGCCGAGGCGCTGGAGGCCATCACCGGAGAGGCCGAGGGCTACGACCCCGAGGCCTGGGCCCGGCGGCTCGAGGCCCGGGCCCGCGTCGCGCCGCCCCCTGCCCCCGAGCCCGAGGCCCGCACCGTTCCGGGGCAGCCGGCGCCGGCCGTCGAGCCGCCCCC
>CAZPOZ010000175.1:0-6370 GCA_964588235.1 uncultured Planctomycetales bacterium | reverse complement strand
GGAGGCGGCGGCGGCGGCCCTGACCTGCGAGCGGCTGGCGGCCCACGGACGCCTGCACCACTTCGACACCGGGCACACGGCGCGCGAGCCCCTGCGCCGCGCCGGCGGCCTGGTCGCGCTCCACGGGATCGAGGTGGACTACCGCCTCGAGCACCCCCTGCCGCCGGGGCGCGAGGGCAAGGGGCTGCGCCAGTCGTACTTCTACGACAGCGCGGAGCTGGGCGCGATGGTGGCCGAGCGCAGCCACCTGGCCGCCGGCGACGTGCTCTGGCTGGTCTCCAACTCGGGCCGCGAGGCCTTCCCCCTGGCGCTGGCCCTGGGCGCGAAGGCGCTGGGCTGCGCGGTGGTGGCCATCACCTGCGTGGCCTTCTCTCGCGCGGCCCAGGCGCGCCACCCCAGCGGGCTCCGGCTGTTCGAGGTCGCCGACCGCGTGATCGACACCCGCGGCCCGGTGGGCGACGCGGCGGTGCCGGTGCCGGCCCTGGGCACGCCCATCGCCCCGCTCTCGGGGCTGCTCAACGTGGCGGCCGTCTGGGCGCTGGAGGCCGCCACGGTGGAGGGGCTGCTGGCCCGGGGCCTGAGCCCGTCGGTGTACCGCAGCGTGAACCTGCCCGACGGCTTCGCCTGGAACGACGAGGCCGAGCGCCGCTACCGCGAGCGCGGCCTGTAGCCGCCCGCCTACGGGACGGCGGCGGCCGCCGCCAGCAGCAGGGCCTTGAGCCCGGCGCGGTTCTCCGGCAGCGAGAGGTCGTGCAGCGTCAGGTTGTAGACGCCGTGCACGCGGTTCTGCGCGTCCAGGACGACGCAATCGCGGTAGCCGGGCTGCCACAGCGCCCACACGTCGGCGCCGGCCACGTCCTGGAGCCAGGGCAGCACCCGCCCCTGGCACGCCTGCGCGTTGCCCGCCTCGTGCCCGATCCCGTTCACGCCGTGGCTGAACAGCGGGAGCGTCGGCTGCTCCACGGCCAGCTCCGTCTGCACCTGCTCGAGGTAGCCGAACTGGCTACGGCAGTAGCCTCAGGTGGCGTGGCCGAAGTACCAGGCCGAGACGCTGGCCAGCCGCAGCGTGGGGCCCACCGAGGCCCCCGCCGAAGGTGAGGCCGGGTTCACGTCGGTGAGCCGGAAGTCGGGGGCCGTGGAGCCGGCCGGCGGCAGGGAGCCTCCCGGCGCGGCGACGTCCTCCGCCCCCGAGCCGCCGCAGGCGGCCAGGGACCCCACGAGCAGGGCCAGCAGGAGCCGGGAAGGACTGCGCACGGTGCGGGCGCTCCACGAGGTGACGTCCATGCTACCTGCGGTTAGGAACGGGGCGTGCGCGTGCTCACCTGGAACGTGAACGGCCTGAGGTCCTGCGAGGGCAAGGGCTTCTCCCGCTGGCTGGCCGGCTCCGGCGCCGTCGTGGTCGGGGTCCAGGAGGTGCGCGCGCGCCCGGAGCAGCTGCCCCCCCACCTGACGCGCCCCGAGGGCTGGCACGCGCACGTGCAGCCCGCCGAGCGGCCCGGCTACAGCGGCGTGGGCCTGTTCGCGCGCCGCGCGCCCGACGACCTGGGCGCCGCGCTCGGCGAGCGGCGCTTCGACGTGGAGGGCCGGCTCCAATGGGCCCGTTTCGGCCGGCTCACCGTGGTCAACGCCTACTTCCCCAACGGCAACGGCCCCGACCGGGACGCCAGCCGCGTGCCCTACAAGCTCGACTTCTACCGCGCCCTGTTCGACCTCGTGGAGCGGCTGCGCCGGGGCGGCCGCCGCGTGCTGGTGATGGGCGACTACAACACCGCTCACCGCGAGATCGACCTGGCCCGGCCGCGCGAGAACGTCCGGACCAGCGGGTTCCGTCCCGAGGAGCGCGAGGAGCTCGACCGCTGGCTGCGGGCCGGCTGGGTGGACACCTTCCGCCGCGTGGAGCCCGGTCCGGGGCACTACTCGTGGTGGTCGCAGCGCGCGGGCGTGCGCGCGCGCAACGTGGGCTGGCGCATCGACTACGTGCTCTGCACGCCGAACGTGCTGCCCTTCCTGCGCCACGCCTTCCTCTGCCCCGGGGTCACGGGCAGCGACCACTGCCCCGCGGGCGTGGACCTCGAGGACGGGGTCACCGGGTAGGCGCTCAGCGCGCGCCGCGGCCCGAGAGGGCCACGCCGGCGGTCTCCAGCAGGATCGCCAGGTCGAACCAGGGCGAGCGGTGCAGCACGTAGTAGAGGTCGTACTCGAGCTTCGTGCGCGCGTCGGAGGGATCGGCGGCGTAGGGGGCCCGCACCTGGGCCCAGCCCGTGATCCCGGGCCGGAGCACGGTGCGCAGCTCGAACAGGGGCACGTCGGCGCGCAGCACGTCGAAGAAGTGCGGCCGCTCGGGCCGGGGGCCGACCAGCGCCATCTGCCCGCGCAGCACGTTCCACAGCTGGGGCAGCTCGTCCAGGCGCGAGCGGCGCAGGAAGCGCCCCACGCGCGTGATGCGCGGGTCGTTCTCGCCCGCCCAGACCGGGCCCGTGGACTTCTCGGCGTCGGCGCGCATCGAGCGGAACTTGATCACGTCGAACGACCGGCCGCGCCACCCCACGCGCCGCTGACGGTAGAAGACCGGGCCCGGGCTCTCCAGGCGCACGGCCAGGGCCACCAGGGCCAGCACCGGCGCCAGCGCCACCAGCGCGACCGCCGAGAGCACGAGGTCGCGCAGGCGCGAGACGGCGTCGAGCGCGAAGGAGCGCGGCCGCGAGAGGATCAGGTTGAGCGGGTCCACGCGCCGGGTGTCCACGCGCCCCTCGGCCGCGCGCAGCATGGCCGACTCGCTGGTGATGCCGTGGCCCAGCGCCACGAGCCGCGCGATCATCGCGGCCACGTCGGGGTCGCGCAGGGGGCAGGACACGATCACCCGCCGCTCGAAGCGCCGGCCCTCCTCCGGGGCGGGCGCCGCCGGCAGCCCGAGGAGGCGCTCGGCCTCCGCCGGGTGGCAGCCGGGGATCAGGGCGTTGGCGACCTTGAGGCCCGGGATGCGCTCGAGCCGCTCGATGGCCTCCGCCGCCGCCCACTCCGAGGGGGCCAGCAGGGTGAAGCGCGCCGGGCGACGCCGCATCCACAGCGCCTTCCAGGCGTGCACGAGCGGGGGCAGGAGCAGCGCCGCGCCGAAGGCGGCCACGAGCGTCCACAGGTGCAGCCGCTCGCCGGGCAGGACCAGGTCGAAGCCCAGCAGCGCCGCCGCCGCGAGCGCCGCGCTCAGCGGCAGGGCCACGGCGCGGGGGAAGCGCGAGCGCAGCAGCGTGCGCACGGCGTAGACCGCCGGCAGCATCAGGGCCGCCAGCGCCACGCCGCGCACCGAGTGCAGGAACCAGAACTCGCCGGTGAAGGCGCTCTCCAGCGCGGCCACCCCCACGATGTAGGCCAGGTAGGCGCTGGTGGGGGGCACGATCACCGCGGCGGGGTGCGCCGGCGTGAGGTGCGCGCCGGGCGGCGCCCCGGCCCCCGGCTCGCCCGCACGGCGGAGCGCCGCCGGCGCCGGGCCCGGGGGCACGGCGGCAGGGCTCGTCGCGCGCAGGGTGGGGGGCGGCGTCATGCCCACCCCGCCGGGGCGGGCACGGGGCGGCCGTCGGCTCCGCCGAAGACCACCCCCAGCACGCGCCGGGCGGCCCCGGAGAGCGCGCGCTCCACGTCCTTGCGCGTCGTGCGGCCGGCGCGCACCACCAGGACCAGGCCGTCCACGCAGTCGCGCAGCAGGGCCCCGGCCGGGCTGTCCAGCAGCGCCGGGCAGTCCAGCACGATGTGCTCGTAGCGCTGGCCCAGCTCCTGGATCGTCGTGCGCCAGACGCCGGGGGCGTAGATCGCCAGGCCGTCCTGGGGGTCGGGCGCGGTCATCAGGTCCACGCCCTCGAAGGGCGTGGCCAGCAGCATCGGATGGCGCAGGGGCTGCCCCTCGGCGCCGGGGGCGTCGCCCTCGCCCCCCACCAGCCGGGACAGCGTGCGCTGGCGCGCGTCGGCGTCCACCAGCAGCACCCGCCCGCGCCGGCCACGGGTGCGGCCCAGGCACAGCGCCAGGTTCATCGCCGCGGTCGTCTTGCCCTCGCCGGCGAAGGCGCTGACGACGCCCACGCTGCCGATGCGCTGGCGCTCGGCCTGCAGCAGCACGTGCGCCGTCAGCCTCAGGTAGGCGTCGGCGACCTCGGGATCGGGGCGGGCGGAGGGGCGCAGCCCTTCGCCGTCGCGCACGGCGAGCAGGCCCGCCGAGGGGGCGGGGCGGGGGCCGCGGGGGACGAGCGGGTCGGCCGACACGGTCACGCCCGGCCTCCCAGGAGGGGCCGGATCCAGGACGGCGCGTGGACCAGGCCGCGGTGGGAGGCGTAGGCCAGCGCCGAGGTGCCCACGGCCACGAGCACCCACAGGCCCAGCGCCACGTCCCGCAGCGGCAGGCGGCGCCGCCGGTCCAGGCCGTCGCCCAGGAGCGGGACGGTCACCACGAGCGCCCCCGGGAGCAGCTCGCGCAGCTCGCGCACGTCGCGCAGGGCGGGCACCTCGAACTTCGTGCGCAACGAGCGCGCGCCGTAGCCGATCAGCAGGCCCAGGCCCACCGCGATCGCCAGGTACTTCCAGCGCGCCGGCCCAGAGGGCAGCGCCGGCGGGTAGGCAGGCTCGTCCACGCGGTAGCCGGTCACGTCGTTGGGGGCGGCGGCGCGCAGGTGCTCGGCCACGGCCCGGGCGTTGGCCACGCGGGCCTCGCTCTGCTCCATGCGGCGGCCGACCTCGTCCACCTCGCGCTGCAGCTTCTGGGCCTCGGGCTTGACGCCCGGGATGGCCGCCAGGCGCGCCTGCAGCCCCTTGAGGCGCTCCCGCAGCTCCTGGGCCGCGGCGACGCAGCGCCGCTCCTCCTGCTCGGTCTGCTCGCGCATGCTCTTGAGGTCGTCCACGGCGGTGCGCGTCTGCTGCTGGTGCTCGCGGGCGGAGGCGCTGCGGGAGGCGGCGCGGGCGGCGTCCAGCGACTTCACCGTCGCGCGCACGTCCTCGTCCAGCACGACCAGCTGGCGCTCGAGCTTCTTCACCTCGGGGTGCTTGTCGGTGCGGTTGGCGCGCTCCTCGACCAGCTTCTTGCGCACGTCGTCGGCGGCCTTCTGCTGCTCCTTGAGCTGCGCCTCGAGCTTGTCCTCCTCGGCGGAGGTGCGCCGGCCGGCCGGCTCGGTGGCGACCGCCCCCCAGCGCGTGATCTGCTCGCTCAGGAACTGGCCGCGCGCGCGCGCCGCCGCGGCCGACTGCTCCTGCCAGGTGATCTCCGAGCGCAGCTGCCCGATCTCGTTGGTCAGCGTGCTCTCGAGCTCGGGCAGGGACTGGGCGTTGCGGGCGCGGAAGCCGTCCAGGCGCGCGAGGACCTGCTCCTGCTCGGCGCGCACCGCGGCCAGCAGCCCCTCGTGCGAGCGCAGCAGGCCCTCGGCGGCGTCCAGCTTGAGCTTGCGCTCGTTCTCCTGGAAGGCGCGCAGCATCGCGTTGACGGCGTCGGCCGCACGGCGCGGGTCGGTGTCCTCCAGCGAGACGCTGAAGGCGCTGTCGCCCGCGCGGTCCCACTGCATGCGTCCCTTGACCCCCTGGAGCGCCACGGGGTCGCTGGGCGAGGCGCCGGGCGCGAGCAGGGGCACGACGGCCGCCGCATTCGCGTTCGTCAGCAGGCGGTCGCGGGAGGTCTGCACCAGCTCGTAGGTCTGGGCGGCGCGCTCCTGGGGCAGGGCCCCCCCCACCGCCGCGGTCTCCAGCGGCCGCACGAACACCACCGCCCGCGCGCGGTAGACGTCGGGCTGACGGACGGCGTAGAGCGTGGCCGGCAGCAGCAGGCTCGCCACGGGGACGGCGTAGGTCCACCGGTGGCGCCAGCCCACGCGGACGGCGGTGCGGAACGCGGTCCCGGCCCAGGTCATGCGCGGACCGACTCCCCCGCCGCCGGGACGGGCGGGACGGCCGGACGCGCGCCGGACGCGCCCGACCGCTCGGCGGCGGCGGCGCCCTCGGTGGAGGGCCCGGAGAGCGGGACCAGCGTGCCCCGGACGAGGGCCCGCGGCACCGCGCCGCGCGCGTCCACGATCAGGCGGCCCTGCTCGGCGACCAGCTTCCAGGGGAAGGCGGAGTGGTCGGTGCAGACCACCAGCGCGTCGTGGGCGGCCAGGGTCTCGGCGGTGACCGGCACGGCGCGCAGCGAGAGGTCGCCCACGGTGGCGACCGGCACGTACGGGTCGGCGTAGGCCACCTCCGCCCCGGCTTCGCGCAGGTGGTGCAGCACCTCGAGCGAGGGCGACTCGCGCAGGTCGTCCACGTCCTTCTTGTAGGCCACGCCCAGCACCAGCACGCGGCTGCCCTTGAGGCTGCGCCGCTGGTCGTTGAGCGCCCGGGCGAGCCGCTCCACGACGTAGCG